>CAIYOL010000314.1 GCA_903927855.1 uncultured Planctomycetota bacterium | reverse complement strand
CTGTGGATTGACTGATGCCGATATAAACAAGCCGTTTATCGGTATTGCCAATAGCTTTTGTGAGATAGTGCCGGGACACGTTCACCTCAATAAGGTAGCCCAGGTTGTCAAGGATGCCGTTCGTCAGGCAGGCGGAACCCCTTTTGAGTTTAATACCATAGCAGTCTGCGATGGTATCGCTATGGCACATACGGGTATGAAATATTCGCTGCCCTCTCGCGAGATTATCGCCGATTCGGTCGAGACTATGGCGCAAGCCCATTGCCTTGACGGCCTGGTTTGCATTCCCAACTGCGACAAAATCGTTCCGGGTATGCTGATGGCTGCGGTCAGGCTTAATATACCGACGATTTTTGTCTCCGGCGGGCCTATGGCAGCCGGCAAAGCAAAAGATGGAAAACCCATCGACCTTATCAGCATATTTGAAGGTGTTGCCGGTTTCAATGCAGGCAAGATTACTGAAGAGCAGCTAACAGAGCTTGAATGCGCAGCTTGTCCCTCGCAGGGAAGCTGTTCAGGAATGTTCACCGCCAATTCGATGAATTGTCTCTGCGAAGCTATCGGAATGGCTTTGCCCGGTAACGGAACTATCCTGGCGGTTAATCCGAAACGACAGGAGCTTTATAAGCAGGCAGGCAAACAGATTCTTACGCTCATCGAGAAAGATATTAAGCCGCTCGATATAATCACCGGCAAATCACTGGACAACGCCTTTGCTCTTGATATGGCAATGGGCGGCTCGACAAATACCGTTCTGCACGGCTTGGCGGTCGCCAACGAGGCCGGCATAAAATATGACCTTGAACGCATTAATGCCGTTTCCAAAAAGTGCCCGAATATCTGCAAAGTGTCTCCTTCAAGCAGTTGGCACGTCGAAGACGTTGACAAAGCCGGCGGCGTAAGCGCGATACTTAAAGAAATAAGCAAAATAAAGGGGCTGCTTAATCTGAATTGTCCCACCGTTACAGGAAAAACGCTCGGCGAAAATATCGCTAATGCCAAGATTGAAAACACAAATTGTATTCACACCCTGGATAATCCATACTCACAGACAGGTGGGTTGGCCATTCTAAAAGGCAACATCGCTCCCAATGGCGGCGTGGTAAAGACAGCAGGTGTCGCCGAAAAAATGCTTACCCATACCGGTCCCGCGGTCATTTTCGAAAGTCAGGAAGAGGCCTGCGATGGAATTTTGGCAGGTAAGGTAAAAGCCGGCAATGTTGTTGTGATTCGTAATGAAGGCCCCAGGGGAGGACCCGGTATGGTCGAAATGTTGAGTCCCACGAGTTACGTTATAGGCGCAGGCCTCGGCGAATCCGTCGCCTTGATTACGGACGGCAGATTCAGCGGCGGAACAAAAGGTGCCTGCATCGGTCACATCAGCCCTGAAGCGGTGGTAGGCGGCCCGATTGGCTTACTAAAGAACGGCGACGTTATCGAAATTGACATTCCGAACAATACTATAAACGTCAAATTATCTGACAAACAGCTTGCCGAACGCAAAAAGAGCTGGAAACCGCCCAAGCCGCGTGTAAAAAAAGGCTATCTCGCAAAATACGCCTCGATGGCAACCAGCGCCGACACCGGTGCTATTCTGAAGTGGTAAAATAATAAATGCTTGGGAAAAAGAAAACTCTATGGTATGCAGGCGGTTTGCATTTTGAGTGTCAGCAGTGCGGAAGATGCTGCTCCGGGCCGAACCAGGGTTATATCTGGGTTACACGGCCGGAAATCAAACTCATCGCAGATTTCTTGAAAGTTGAACCTAAGCAGTTACGGCAAACGTATCTGCGGCGTGTGGGTCTGCGGACAACAATTATCGAACAACCGGTCAATAGAGATTGCATATTTTTACGAAGAATAGATGGCCAAAAAAGATGTATGATTTACCCCGTTCGGCCGAGCCAGTGCAGAACCTGGCCGTTTTGGCCGGAGAATTTAGCTGATGCCGATGCCTGGAACAAAGCGGTTCAACGATGCAGCGGTATCAATCGGGGCAGACTATACGGTTTCGAAGAAATAGAAAAAATCAAAAAGACAAAAAAATGGTGGGCAAAAACAAGCCAAACCGTCAGCTAATAAATAAAGTGGCTGAAGTTTATAACTGGCTCAATTCACAAATTGAAGACCACAAAGACTTGGCAGGGCGATGTTATGCCTGCGGCAAATGCTGCGATTTTGAGAGTTTCGAACATAAACTATTTGTTACCCCGCCTGAACTGATATACCTGAGAACGAACCTGCATAGCGAAAATCTAAAGCTGATGAAGACCGGCCACTGTCCCTATAATGCAGGGGGTAAATGCGGCGTTTACGAGCATCGTTTTTCCGGCTGCAGAATTTTCTCCTGCAAGGGCGATTTAGACTTTCAAAACGAACTGAGCGAAAAAGCTTTAAAGAAATTTAAAGCAATCTGCGAACAATTTCAAATTCCCTACCGCTATACCGACCTGGCAACTGCGCTGGATGGTTTCTCGGTCGCCTAATATTTGTCAACCGGCTGTGGGACATTATCCTGCGGGTCGCGCAGATTGATGTATTTTACCCCGCCTGATAGTGAGCCGTATTCTTTGTAGTATGTGTAAAGCTTGGCCAGTTTCTCCTCATCCGTTGTTTCCAGATATCGCTGCCACGTGCCGAACTCGGCGCCCCAGATGATTTCAGTATCATCCTTTGCGTAAAGAACAATATGTGGAGACCGGTTGTTTTTGCGACCGGCAAAATTGCTTACGTCGATACGGTCAATTTCGTAAAGCAGCGGTTTGCCGGGCGTGACAGACTTATCCATCTGGTCAAGTTTGGCTAATATAGTTACGGCTGCATCAAGGTCATCGCTTTGCCAGGTTTCGCCCGGCGATGGTACTTTTGTCGACAGCCCTTCTATCTTTACGATAGGCAGATTAGGCATTGGCACGAAATCAAGCACGACCAGCTCGTCATCCACATAAAAATTTTGTGAACCTGATTTGACCATCGCCATGGGCTTTCGCCACCTGGCATCGAGGAGCACTTGCTTATGCGTAGTTTGTATTTTTATATCATCCAGCCAGGCAACGAACGCCAGATTTTCCGCCACCGCCTCAGCGGTATCTTCGTTGAGCCTGAAAGTTTTGCCGCCGGCGGCAGCGCGAATTTTTGCCTTTAGCTCACTACTTGCCCATTCAGGCACATTCACCAGCTCCAGGGGACCGGTTTCGGCAGGCTTGACTGATTTTACATACATTTGCGCAAAGTAAATAGATACCCCTGCCGCAGCGAAAACGCAGACTATCGCTGATACTTTCAAAATGCCTGTTAAACTCGGCCTGTAAGTTCGTTGTTTTTTTCTTTTGGATGTGCCGAGCTTAAACGATATTCTTTTCGTTTTGTCTTTTGTTTTTTTCTCGCCGGTCATTGATTTCAATCGTTAGTATTTATTTGGATTTACTCAAACGATACGTAGTTTTTTTGTTTTCCAAAGTAGCTTCAATTATTTTTATGCACAAATCGCTCATTGACAGCCCTGTCCTGGCTGCGGCCTTGGGCAAAAGAGAATGGCTTGTCAGACCAGGAATAGAATTGGCTTCGAGGGCGTAGGCGGTTTCGTCCGCACTTAAGATAAAATCGATTCTCGCAAAGTGCCTAAGCCCGAGTGTGTTGAAACACTCAATCGCCGCAGCTTCGGTTTTTTTTATCAGCGCAGGGTCATCTATTGTATCGAAAAGAAATTGTGTATGTTCATCGACGTATTTTGCATGATAATCATAAAAGCTGGTCTTGCTTTTAATTTCGATAATAGGCATCGCCCGTCCCAGCAGTACGCCAACGGTTATCTCTCGTCCCGGTATGTATTCTTCAATCATGCAATTACCGAACATGGCCGAGCATTTTAACGCTTCTGCCATGGCTGACTTTGGATTATCAACTATAGTAACGCCGACGCTGCTTCCCTGTGTTATGGGCTTCACCACGAATCTATCTGCGAGTTGTTCGAGTTGTTTTTCAAGTTCGGCAGGGTCGACATTTGGATTGAATTCAATTGCCGTGGGCGTGGGTATGCTGGCTTTGGCAAAAGCCTTTTTGCTTGCCATTTTGTCAAGCGCCAGTTTGCACGCCCTCGGGCCACTGCCTGTGTATCGAAGGGATTTGTCTTCGAGTATTTGTTGCAATTGGCCGTCTTCGCCGAATCTGCCGTGCAGCGCAAGAAAGAACACATCGATACTGCTATCTTCAAGTATATTCAGGTTGTCGGGCCTGACGTCGGCGGTCACCACGTCCAGACCGGCTTCTTTCAGTGCCTGGGCCACACAACTGCCGCTTTGGAGGCTGATATCTCGCTCTTCACCGATACCGCCCATAAGAACAGCCACTTTTATCGAGCTTTCGATTGAGGGCGATTGAGAAGCTACTGAAGGTTCGATGGTCATTGTTAATCCCAGATTTCGATTTCGAGTTCCAGCTCGATGCCGAACTGTTCTTTAACTCTTTCTTTTATGGCATCTATCAGTCTTATGACGTCGCGGCTCTTGCATCCGTCCTCAGCGATGATGAAATTTGCGTGTTTTTCACTGACGACGGCCCCGCCGATTCGCAGCCCTTTTAGGCCGGCTCTGTCAATCAAAGCTCCGGCGGAAACGCCTCTTGGATTTTTGAATACACAACCGCAGTTTCGTGTATTTAACGGCTGACTGTTCTTTTTGTAAATCCATATTTCCTTTACCGTCCGCATAATTTGCTCAGGGTCGGTGCTGGCCAACTTCAATGTCGCATTTATAATGAATTGAGCGGTGATATTTGTGCTGCGGTAGTCGAACATCAGTTCGGGCTTGCTCTTTTCAAAGACATCACCCTGGCTGTCCATCAGCGTGACGGTTTCTATGGCTGCGCCGATATCCCCGAAGTTGCCGCCTGCGTTCATTCTTACCGCTCCGCCAATCGAGCCGGGTATGCCTGTCAGGGCTTCGATGCCTGAAAGCCCTTTTTTCACACACGTTAAAACCAGCCCACTCAGCTTTGCACCCGCCCAGGCGGTGAGCTGCTCACCGTCGAATTGCGTCTGCGAGAACTTTTCTGCTTCGAGTTTTATCACCGCTGCTCGCAGGCCGTCATCGTTGATGAGCAGATTGGAGCCAAAGCCCAGCACATAAATTGGAATGTTGTTTTCATTGCACCGCTGGGCTATTGTTTTGAGTTGTTCGACCGTTCCCGGTTTTATAAAATAGTCAGCCGGTCCGCCTAAGCCGTACCATGTGTCCTTGGCCAGCGGATAATTGGTTTCAACTATTTTCTCTAAGCCACTGAATATATTCATCTGCTACCTTCCAAATATCACCTGCGCCCATAGTAACTACCAAATCTCCGGGTTTTACTTCTCTCTTCAGATAATCGCAAATCTTCTCGAAGCCGTCGATAAATACCGCCTCTGTTCCGTTAGCACGGATTCGTTCGACGAGTATCTGTGCGTTAACCTCTTTTTTTTCTGTCAGCGAGTCTCTGACGAAATAAATCTCCGGCACAATAGTTATATCTGCAAGCTTAAAGCTTTCCGCAAAATCATCAAGCAAAAATCTTGTTCTGCTGTACTGATGCGGCTGGAAAATGCACCAGATGCGTTTCGGCTGGTATCTTTGGCGCACGGCCGCAAGCGATGCCCTGATTTCGGTCGGATGGTGGGCGTAGTCATCGAGGACGGTGATTTGGCCGACTTGACCTTTTAACATCAATCGGCGCTCGACACCGGTAAAACCTGGCAATAATTGGAGTATCTGCTGAGCAGGCAGTCCGACGTTAACCAACACAGCCGTTACCGCCAAGGCATTTAGGATGTTGTGTTTGCCCGGCAGGGTGATTTTAGCCGTCCCTAATAGCTTGCCATTATGATAAATGTCAAAAGTATAGAGTCCGTTATTTAACTGAAGGTTTTGAGCGTAGAAATTGCAATTTTCATCAAGACCGAAGGTTTCATAACGCCGGTCACTTGGTAATTGTCGGATGACCTTTGCCACATTCTGGTCTTGGCCGTTTGCAATCAGCACGCCGCCCTTTTTTATCCCCTTAGCAAACTCCTCGAATGCCTCGACTATTTCAGCTTCGTCCTTGTAGTAGTCAAGATGGTCGGCCTCGATATTTAGGATGCAGCCGATTTTGGGCTTTAAATTAAGAAAGCTCCTGTCATATTCGCAGGCTTCAGCTACGAAGTATTTACCGTCTGCTACTCCGGATGAACTGTCTAATTGGCTGATTTTAGCCCCGATTATAAAGTTTGGGTCGATAACGGCCTGTTTGAGCATATAGACTATCCAGCCGCTTGTTGTACTCTTGCCGTGGGTGCCGCTTATGGCTATTCCGTCATATAGACTCATTAATTCACCAAGCATCTGGGCGTATTTGTAAACCTTGATGTTCTCTCGGCGGGCCAATTTCAGTTCAGGGTTATCTTCCCTTATCGCAGCGGATATAACAACGGCATCAGTCACCGGGTCTAAATTATGCTCCTTGTGGCCGATTTTTATGTCAGCGCCCGCCTCGCAAAGCTTTTCTGTTATCTCGCTTTCTGTCTGGTCTGAGCCGGAAACAATTGCTTTATGTTTTATCAAAAGCTGCGCCAACCCGCTCATCCCGATACCGCCTGCACCAATGAAGTGAAACCGTTTACCTGCTACATTGACGGCATTATTGGTGTTACCCGCTTTGCCTTTGCAAGTTGCTGTGGTATTACTCATTTTCACATCTGACTTGGCCATAAACGAAGGCAGTCTATCACACCCAAAGCCCGAAAAAAAGAAAAAAAAGCGAGATGAGTTCGGTTAGCCCCTCGAAGCGCAGCGAAGACCCCAGAAATTCGTTATCTGGGGCCCATATCCAAAACTTATTAATTATTTTACTTCCGCATCCTCCTGCATTGCACTGTTAGCCCCTTGCACGGCAAGGGGTCACTCCGCTCAAAATTGTTTAGCCTCGAAGCCTGCTTCGAGGTTGTTTTGCGAGGGTTTCAGAGCCGCGACGGTGACGGAGCGGTAAATCTTTGTTTAGCCGTCGGCGGAACGCCGACGATGGTTAGCCCTCTAACCCGCCGTTTGCGGTTAGGGGGTTCTCCCCTCAACGCCCGCCTGCCCTCGAATGTCGTAGTCGGGGGTCGTCCGGGCGTTTGTATATAGCCCCGGCCTCTGGCCGTGGGTTGCATGAGTTTACCCCGTGAGACGCGTTGTTTGCTGTCTAACTGGGGTGAGGATTGCTTATGTCATTCCCGCGCAAGCGGGAATCCATTCTATTGGAGAAAAACCTTGACAAAAAGCCATAGTGGGTATATGTTATTTGACAAAATCGGAGGTGTATCGATGAGTGTGGAAATTTGCGTTAATTGTGGACGGGTGATTCTTAGCTCCGAGCGAGCTTTTATAGTCAAAGGAAAAATAGTCTGCGCAGAATGCAATAGAGCTTTACAGAGCAAGCAAACTTCACAGCCCGCCCCTTCGCCAAAACCGACAGTTTCAGCCAAAAATGTTGCACAGTTTTCTCCAGCGCAGACTCACCCCGTCGGAAGCCGACGAACTCGGCCGGTTTGGATTACGGGGGCAATATTAGGCGGAATTGCCGCAATCTGCGTTGTTGTTGTGTTAGGCGTTCTGTTGATGAGCCACGCTGGCTGGGGTATCGTAGGTCTCATATCAAGAAACTGGGGTAGTCCATACAATGTGGATTATAAGATCACATCTCATATGGGTCGGGTATTCGTTACCACAACAGTTAGAGGGCCATGTGCCAAATTAGCGGTGATTCTCGTAGATCCTAATAGAGTAGCAATTACTGAAATCATTCCAGAGGAGAAGATGATTATCAATTGTGGAATTGTTGAGGTGCCTATAGATAATCCTAGGGCAGGAAAATGGGTTTTGATAGTAAAAACCTTTGCCCCTGAAAAAGTTGTCTGGCAAAAAAAGTTTGCATTCTCATTGGACCAATTATTGATAAAGGACGTCACGTTTGGGTTTGAACCAGATAATTCGTGGGGAAATTTTCATGGTTATAAGCTTACGAGTATTCAGATAGCTTTACAAAAAACCGGCAATCTGCCGATTGTGTTTACGGACGCTTCGTTTACATTGGATGGTAGCGCATTCGATAGTAGTATCGTGCGTGGGAAAACAATCTTAGATAGAGACGGAACTTTGAATATAGAAGTTAGTTATTGGTCTCCTAAAGAAAGGTTTAATCTTGGCGAACGGCACTTAGTGAAAGGAAGACTTTTTTATGGCGAATACTCCTTGGACTTTGAAAAGGAGTTTGTAGTTGCCAATAGCACACAAGACACTGAGGCACAGAATGTTGGTGCACAAGGCACAAAACCGACACCAAAAGAAGGCAACACCGCAGAATATGACGTGCCGTCAGGATTAAAAGAAGGCGTGAATAAATTGTCGCAACGTCTTAAGAGTAGTAATGAATTGTTAGGCAAATTCGATGACTACAAGATAATAATACCGCCAGATTATAAAGGTGATGAAACTCAATATGAAATCGGGTTTCTTAATCCCGGTGGGGCATTGTACGTATTCCGTACAACCGATGGGGGAAAGATGTGGTATCCATTCCCCCCGACCAACCCCTATCTCAAAAAAATAGATGAACAATCCAGAAAGAAAGTAAAAGGCGGCGTGCCGGAGGAAGGTAACTCGACTAACAGTCCGGCAATAGAACCAACACGGAGACCAATTCTAAATCAATCCACCGGCACCGAAGGCGGCCTCGATACCATTGAAAGAGGCGAAATGATTTGGCTCAAGTGCCGCGATCCAAAATGCGGAAATGCATGGCGGATGGATAGGAAGGCTTATTACGAATATATAGAAAAAAATCGGCAGGGTATGACGGTACCTGCGATTGTTTGCCCGAAATGCGGCGGCAAAACCGGTTATCGAGCTGAAAAAGGATAAAAAGATGAGGAAAAAAGTTGGTTACACTTTGTTGATTGTCATGCTTTTTACTTCGATGGTATCAGTAAGCAGTTGTAAAAAGAAAAACCAATCGCCGCCAAAGCAGATGGTGCATGATGCATTGCTTGCCAGTTTGCCTCCATATCTTTCCCTCGAAAGTATCGAGTTGGAATCGGTACCTACCGGCCCCGAATCAGCCAAGGTCAACTTCAAAGCCATCGTTACTCCAAAAGAGGATTTGTATGAGGTGGACCGTGAAGTGGAAGGCACGCCGACAATAATCCTGCTCAAGGTAACTCAAGCCAAAGGAGCCAAGGCATCATTTTACGGTTTCTTTGAAGCTTCGCGCACAATTGACCAGTGGACTCTGGGTTCACCGCAGATTGGGGTTGGCCTTCAGCAGTTTGGCTCGCCGCGAGGAGCTTTTCCTCCGCATTCTTATATCGCTGGCAGCGAAGATGCAAATGCAGTCCTAAAGGAGCAGGCGGCAAAAGTGACTGAGCAGGAACAAGCCAGAAAAATTGCTTCGGAGAAGCAGGAAAGTGAGCAAAAAGCGCAAAAGGAGCGTGAAGCGCTTGAACAAAAGGAGCGACAGAAGCAGTTAGAACAAGCGAAAATAGCAATGGAAGAGCAACGTAAAAAGGAAGAAGAACAACAGAAGAAACAAGAGGAGGATGCCCGGCAGAAGCTTATCCTCGCTACCGCTCCAGGTACTCGTTACATCGGCACAATCAAACACGGAGGTAAGATTCAGCGCCTTCGCTTGGTATTTACTGAGCAGGAGGGTGTTTTGATTCGTGCAGAGGCCAGCAACCCTGACAGGCGCGGAGAGAAACAGAAATTCGTAGGAGAACTTGTTTTCGACCCACAACCTGAAAAGGACAAACCAGATATAGCTTACCCTATCGTGATGAGTCCGATAGGAAAACAAGATTTGGATGGGGAAGTTTGGGCATTTTATCGATGTGATGGTTCCCTGAAACTCTACCTGACAGATATAGGATTGGAGGGGGAGGCAGACATGAGAGATTCATTGTGGGGGGAACAAGGTTACGTAATCCACCTTCAGCGTGGAGATTTAAAAGATATACCGCGCGACCAGCAAGTAACGATTCCACCTATACAAGATAAGAAAGAAAAACCGAGTAGAAGAACTGGGTACTAAAAAACTGGGTGGATGATAAAAGCCCTCGAAAAAAGAAGGCGGTTTAATAAATATTACCAATCTGGAGCTATTGGAAATGCGTCTTTTATTAAATTATCCCACTTTTGTAAAAGATGCGCACCGGCGTGATGGCTACGGGGCATCTAATTGCGGCCTTGGAGTTTATGGCACTACGACCATCCATCCCCAAACATCAGATTTATTACCAATTGGGTTGATGATCTGGGCTGTTGCCACTTTGACTCCTTTATTTGTTGCTGCTCAGACGCCCAACCAATCGCCATCGGCATCGTTTAGTGTGACTACGGAGGCCTCAATTTCTAGTTCGGCCGTCACTTGGGCGGAGAGCCAGTTGGAAGGAAACTTCGTAGGTCACGTCACCAGCAAAAAGGTACAATTGCAACCTTGGTCGGGTTGGTGCGCGAAGTTTGTAGCGAATGCATATGGTGCCCCAGCGTGTGGATATGAGAGCGCCTCCAAACTTTGGGAGAACATCCCCAATAAGATGTTACAAAAGGTCCCAGACGACGCCCCGAAGGGGTTGCTCGTATTTTGGAGTTGGACGAATAATAAGGGAGAGGATATGGGTGGTCATGTCGGAATCTATGTAGGTAATGGGCAAGTCATTAGCACGGCGGGATCACTAAAAAAACCTAACTGCCGTGATACCATTGACTACATGGATAAGAAACTCACCATCAATGGCTGCAAGTCGCAGTACCTCGGCTATGCCCCGGCACCAAAGAATTGGCCGGGTCCCCTTTTGCTCCGCAACTCACCGGTCTTGGATTTCGGAGAGGTTGGCATCGACGGCAAGGGGTCGAAGAAGACCTTAACGCTCGTCAACGCAGGCACTCAACCAATCACCGTGTGGCTCGTGCTATCGCCTGTGGCAGTGGAGGAAGAGATCAGTCCCGGCAACTATAAAGTCAAAGATACCCGACTCGATCATAGCATTCCGCCATTTTCTCTAACAGATGAAGAGTTGAAGCTGTCCCCTGGGCAGTCTGTGGAGGTCGGTGTAAGATTTGATCCAAATGCAATCGTCGATTCTAACGCAGATGTTCATTTTCTTGTGCGGAGTAGCCAACTCAACATGAAAATTGGGATTACCTCGGCGAGGGTTGTAGGGCGGGGGGTTAAAATATCAGAAACCACTCTTGACCTCGGCAACAAAGTAATGATGAAACTGGCGTTGATCCCTGCGGGCAAGTTTATGATGGGTTCACCGGATGAAGAAGCCGACCGTGAAGCGTTTAACGAGAGTCCGCTACATGAGGTGACAATCAGAAAGCCGTTCTATATGAGTATTTACGTCGTGACTCAGGAGCAGTATGAGCAAGTGATGGGCAGAAACCCCAGCTATTTCAAGGGCGCACAGAACCCGGTGGAGATGGTTTCTTGGGACGATGCGGTTGAGTTCTGCAAAAAGTTGTCGGCAAAAACAGGCAAGAAAGTTCGATTACCAACTGAAGCCGAATGGGAATATGCTTGCCGGGCAGGTAGCCACAGCCGGTTCTATTTTGGCGATGATGATGGCACTTTGGGCGAATACGCTTGGTACACAATCAATGGTGGTGGCAAGCCGCACCCTGTGGGCCAGAAGAAGCCAAATGCATGGGGCTTGTATGACATGTATGGCAACGTGAGGGAGTGGTGCGCAGATTGGTATGGTGTAAAGTATTATGGCGAATCTCCGAAAATTGATCCAACGGGTCCGGTAGAAGGTAACCTCCGCGTGCTTCGCGGCGGAGCTTGGTGGTATCCTCCGAAGGGGTTACGCTCAGCGTACCGGGACTGCGAAAAGCAAGGCTTTAACATAGACTTCAGCATCAGCTTTCGAGTAGTGGTGTCTACCGGCATGGACTGACACTCCCCGCTGATCGTGCCGTATCCGTATCATCGTCCGGCCGTGGTGGCGTGCATCCTAAAAACTCATCCAGCATTACAAAACTAAGTAGGAACGCAAAAAGAATCATTTAATTCGTGAAGAACTAGTCACAAGCCTGAAATACTCCTTGACTTTTCCCCAAAATATGATAAAATACTTGCCAGTTTGCCAGTAGGCAGACGTCATTCGCCCAGCAGGGCAAGGTCTCAGGGTTAGCAAACCCAGTTTTTCGTAAATCTTAAATCGCGAATTTTAAATCTTAAATTTAGGAGACCTTACCATGTTAAGCGACGCTAAAGTCCTCGCAAACCGCCTTAACGCACAAAAATCAACCGGCCCTCGCACCGCCGAAGGCAAAGCCGTTGCCTCCCAAAACTCCATCAAGCACGGCTTACTGGCCGAACAGGATGTTATCACCTTCGAAAGCGAGGCCGACTTCGACATTTATCGTCGGCAGTTACTCGACGAATTAAGCCCCGTCGGCTCAATGGAATCCATCCTTGCCGAGCGTATCGTTACCCTGTCTTGGCGATTAAAACGTGCCGGCCGCTTCCAGAATCAGTCTATCGATTATTTAAGCTCAAAAGATGCCTCCGACCCGTTGAAAAAACTCACTCAATCTCTGATTTTTAAAACCTTGAATCAATCTCCGCCTCCTCCTTCTGCTTCCGATGGCCAATTTCCCCTTGGCCGTTTGGCCGTGAAGGATTTCTCTAACGAAAGGGTTCTCGACCGCCTCTTAATGTACGAGCGCAGGATTGAGCATAGTTTCTACAAAGCTCTCCTCGAATTCCAGCGATTAAGTATTACCCGAGAATTGAAGCGTGGCGCAAACCCCTTAGGGGAACTAAAAGATGAAGGCTTATGATTTTGAACCGATTTTCTAATTCTCTAATTCGCCAATTTTCTAATTCATTCCGCTTCAGCGGACACGAAGATTCTCTGTTTATATCGCAAAATTCAACCAAATTTGAACAAAATTATGCGAAACGAACCCAATTCCCAAAATGCCAAAAATGCTTATAACCTTAGTGACAATAATGACTAATAACAAAAAACTCCGAACTACGAACTGCTTAAAACGAACCCAAACGAAGCCAATTTTATCGGCTTTTGCCGATAAAATTGTCCCGAGCGCAGTCGAGGGACCTATTATATCTATTGCCCCCTTGTTTAGAATGCCGTTTATTCTAAGGGGGCCTGGTTGTATTTCTTTACAAAGTGTGTATTTTTACCATTGCGCTTCGATGTATGGGCCGATTGGGCCTTTTGGCATCGGCTTCGGGCGGGATTTGAGAATTGCCTCGGCGATTGCCAAATCGGCTTTATGGGTGATTTTTATATTTGAAGAGTCTGTCTCCACGATTGATACCTTTCCTCCGAGTGCCTCGACTAATTGCGCATCGTCGCTGATTTTACTTTTGTCCAGATTTTTGAGATTAGCGTATGCCTTTTTTAATAGCGAGGCTTCGAAGACCTGCGGCGTTTGCGCTTCATATAGGCCGGCTCTGTCGATGGTTCGGCTTATTATGTTGTCTTTGACCTCTTTAAGGGTGGCAACAACAGGACAGGCGAGTATAGCCGCTCCTGTCTTGGCAGCTTCTGCAATAACTTTGTCAATCCACTCGCTCTTAACACAGCAGCGGACAGCGTCGTGGACAGTGATAAGGTCGATGTCATTTTTGATAAGCTCCAAACTCTTTTGGACGGTATCGAAACGCTCGGCGCCGCCGAAACAGACTGTTGTATTGAAGAACTTCAGGTTTGGTCCCCATTTGACGTTTACCAGTTCCTCGTCCTCAGGTGAGATAGCTAATAATATTTGTTTTACGTCATCCCTGTTGGAGAAAATCTCAACGCTTCGCAGAAAGACCGCACGGCCGTCCACATCGACGAACGGCTTTTTTCTCTTTTCGCCGAACCGCCTGCTCGCCCCCGCGGCACAAATTATCACACCAACTTTCTTACTCATAGCAAGTTACCCTTATATGTTGTTTAAAACTCGATACCACGCCTTGCGGATAGACCCTTATCGAACGGATGTTTGATATTTTTCATCTCAGTCACCAAATCCGCCATCGCTATTAATTCTTTTGTTGCGCCCCGGCCGGTCAGGACAACCTCGACGGCGGGGTCTCTTCTATCGATAACTTTTTTAACATCTTCTAATTTGGCAAGGCCTTTCGAGAGGCAAAACACGATTTCATCGAGTATGACACAATCGTAGAGTTTTTTCTCGGCCGTCTCGGCTATTCTTTCCAGAGCTTCTTTGATTGCCGATTTGGTCTTGGTAATCAGTTTCTTGTCTTTGAAGGATTTGGCTATGTCCCATTCGATATCGAGCGTCTCGACCCTGATTCTGGCCGCAACATGCTTTAGAGCGGAGCGTTCGCCGATATCCAGCGAGGGAGGTTTTAAGAACTGGTAAATCAAAACCTTATTACCCTGACCTGCTGCACGGAGCGCAAGGCCGAAAGCTGCGGTCGTTTTGCCTTTGCCGTCGCCGGTATATATCTGGACAAGCCCTTTTTCCAACATGGCAATATATTAAAAAGTAAAAGTCGAAAAGTAAAAATTAAAAGCTGGAATCTGCGGATTATAAATTGAATCCTAAGATGTGCTGAAGATCCATCCCGTTGTTTTTGGATTATACCGCTAAGGCCAGTTCCTGCTGAATACCAGATTCGCTGTCGGCCTGTTCGCCGGGCTTAAACGGCAGTGGTTTGGCAAATTGCACTACAATGCGCCGGGAGAACTGATTTATGTCATCAACCCGGCAGATACGACCTGAACGGGTGAAATTTGCCATATCAAAAGCTTCTCCGGGCTGGAAACGGGGAATGCTAAAGCGAGCAGTTAAATGTTGGCCAACATACGGATAGTGCTCGTCTGTGCGACAGGTGAATGCAGCAGCGGAGCTGCAAACATCAACCATTTGACCTTGTGAAAGTGCTTCATTAAAGTCCTCGGCGAACCAGACGGGCCAATGATAACGAAGTCTTTGCTCCCTCCTTCGCTCGCTATTAGTGTCCATTATAAATCCTCCTCGAAAATAGCTTTTTTTGCTGCTTGTAAATCGGCAGATTTAGCAGGTGACTTCACGGATGGTTACGTAGGAAATCCTTACTTGGGGAAGTTATGAAGCAGATGGCTGATTTTTCGCCTGGAATAAAGCGATGACGGGATTGAACTTTTTTACGGTACCTTGGTTTTTTGCGGATATGTTCCTATAACTAACCGTTGTTTTCTCGAACAAGTCCGCAGAATTCTTTTCCGCGTTGCTCGTAGTTATCGAACATATCATAACTTGCGCAGGCTGGACTTAGCAAAACGACATCACCATTGGCCGCCAGTTGTTTGGCAAGTTCGACTGCTTCAGCCAGTGAGTTGACGATTTCGACTTGTGTTTTGGTTGGCTTAGCCGTAATAGTGTCTGCGATTTTTTGAGCGGTTTGGCCGAGTAAAATGGCTGCTTTTACCTTTTCGGCCATTTTTTGGCCGAATTCGTCAAAAGGTGTGTGCTTGTCGTATCCGCCGGCAATGATTATTATCGGTTGGTCGAAGGCCTCTATTGCGGTAATCGCGCTTTGCGGCGTGGTGGCTTTCGAGTCGTTATACCACTTAACGCCCTTTATCTCTGCGACAAATTCAAGCCGATGAGGCAGGGCCTTAAACTTCGGCAGGCTCTTTATTATTTGTTTATCTTCAACGCCAAAATGCTTGGCTATGCACAAGGCAGCAGCAAGATTGGAAAGATTGGCTCGGCCGGGCAGTGAAAAATTATCTCGAATCTCCTCACTTACGTCATCAGCTGAAAATTTAATACAAATTCTGTCGGTATCTTTTTTGTATTTTTCAAACCATTTGGCTGCGATTTCATCTTCAGCGTTAAAGATGGAGACAGCAGGGGGGCTGTCAGGTTTTTGGAATTTGAAGATATTTTCCTTGGCAGCGCAGTAGTTGGCAAATGTGCCGTAGCGGTCCAGATGGTTTGGTGTAAGATTTGTTAATAGTGCGACATTCGGGGCTTTTGGAATTTGTGCCAATTGTTCGATTTGGAAACTCGACAGCTCCAGCACAACCAAATCGTCGGAGCTAATTTGGTCCGTTATGGTCAATAACGGTTCATTTCCGATATTGCCGCTAAGCCAGACGTTGCCTTTGCTTGCATTTTTGAGTAGGTGTGCGGTGAGGGCTGTTGTTGTGCTTTTGCCGTTGGCTCCTGTTACGCCGATTATCGTGGCGGGACAAAGCTGAAAAAATATGCCGATTTGCGACGTGATAAGTTTCCTGTGTTGGCGGGCAAGCTGCAGATATTGGTTATCCGGCGGTACTGCGGGATTGACTACGATAATATCGGCTTGTTTGAAATCGGCGGCGTCATGCGAGCCGAGATGATATTCTATATCAGGAAATTCTTCGAGTTGTTTTATCGAATTGCTCAGTTCCTCCTCCGAAGCCAGGTCCGTTATAGTTATCTTTGCGCCGGCGCCTGCGGCGAATTTGGCGGCATCGACTCCGCCGCCGAAGCGGCCTAAACCCATCACCAGGACGTTTTTACCTGCGAAAAATTGCTTGTCCATTGTTTGTGGTTCGTGTTTTGTTATTCGAGATGCGACTCACCAGATGCCGGATGCGTCTTTCAAAGTTTGGTTTGCATTGCGTTTGACAGGTCAATTTTCGCATCGATGGCGGCCTGCTCGATGCATTTTTTCCAGTCATCGCCGAACTGCTCTTTGTATTGCGGCTTTTCGTATGCGTAGATTATCGAACGCGATGCAGTAATTAATGCTCCCGTACCATCGGATTTGCAGAACCTTACGCAGTCGGCAGCAGAAGCGCCTTGCGAGCCATAGCCGGGCACGAGAAACCATACCTTATCATATTTTTGGCGCAATGCGGTTGTAACCTCGGGCGCCGTTCCACCCACTATCATTCCTACATTGCTGTAGCCGCTGTTGCTGATTCGTTCGGGTTTGATTGCGATTTCGTTGACGATTTCAGCGATTTTTTCGTACATCCTTTGGCCGTCGGCATCGGCGAAGTCCTGAATTGCCGCGGCCCCGGGGTTGCTCGCCCGCACCCAAACGAAAACACCTTTACCCTGCTTGTCAGCCATGTTCGCAAAGGGTTCTATGCCCTCGGTGCCTGCAAAACCATTTATGGTAATGGCGTCGGGAGTAAGCGTATCCTCCAGCCCGACCAGTTCCGGATTCTGCAAATGGGCGGCGGCGTAAAATTCTGCGGTATGGCCGATGTCGCCGCGTTTCACGTCCCCGATTATTTCAAGACCTAAATCGTCAGCTTCGGAAATCAGCGAGTAATAACTTTCTATGCCTTCCCAGAGATACTTTTCGAAAAATGCGATATTTATTTTCACCGCAGGTGTTATCGGGGCGATAATTCGCATCGTTTGTGTGCAGAAGTCGAGAATCGCATCCACCGCAGAAGCTGCATCAAATTCATCGTTCATACTGCGATGGTTTTTTATCGCTGCAGGAAGCCGGCTGTAAACGGGGTCAAGCCCAACGACCAAAGATGTTCTTTTGCTTTTTACGGCCTTGCAGAGACGGTCAGCAAAGTGGTTAGCCATCAGTTTCCTTTCTTTCGTTTTAAAATACTTTTTAGTAAATAGCTCAACTACTATAACTGCTCGGTTCGTTTTTAGCAATTGATTTTACGAAAGCTAAAAAGTATTATCGTGAGATATTATTAATAATCTAAAAACACGAAGGGCGAGTGCAGATTTGAAAGCTCACAAAAAGGTTAAATTCAAAAAGAGGATATATTTGCTTTCGGCTGTTTTGGGCATAATATCGGCCGTAGTAGTTATTGTTTTTGCACTGTTTTTGCACAGGCCCGCTTATTATAAGCCGCTTGATTTCGCTGACAGCAAAGAAGTCAGTTTGTATCTGACGAACCAGTTACTGCCTGAGCTTTATAATGGTGTGCAGCTCAGGGAGCCGTTCGATTTGGTCGTTACCCAAAGCGGGATAAACGATACTGTCGCTCATTTTGAATGGCCGCAGGAGTTAGGCAGCGTTAGGATTTCGTCGCCGATGGTATTTTTTGCCCCGGATAGCGTAGTGGTGATGGGAACAGTAGTTATGGAAGGGGCCGAATTTGTCGGCACCGTTGTAGCCGAGCCTAGCCTTGACGCCGAAGGGCTTTTAAATCTGCAAGTGGTGAGTGTGAAGATGGGGGCTGTGGATATTACACCTCTTGCCATGGTGTTAGCCAGGAGGATATGCCAGCAGCAGTTTGCCGCCCATGGTATTGATGAAGATGATGTGCAGGTGCAAGTGGCAGCGTCATTGCTGGATGGTAAGCCGTTTAAGCCTGTTTTTAAGATTGAAGATAAGAAGGTGCGGGTGGAGAAGATAACGATTGAGCAGAAAAAACTGACGATTCACTTGGTTCCGGTCTTTGATTGAGGTTTTTACGCGGATAAAAAAATGGTGGTTTTGGCGAGAAAAAGCGGTTATATTACAGGGGCTTAAAAATGTCGGCGGCGTAGCTCAGTTGGTTAGAGCATGGGATTCATAAGCCCAGGGTCGTCGGTTCGATTCCGACCGCCGCTATTTTTGATTTTTGCATTTTACTTTTTGATTTGGCCTTGCCCCCATCGTCTAGCGGCCCAGGACACCGGGTTCTCAACCCGGTAACAGGGGTTCGATTCCCCTTGGGGGTATTTTTTGCCGAAGGCAAAAAATAGAGCATTTGAGCAGGTGAACAGTTGAGCAGTAGAGAAGACGTGATTGCTCAAATGCGGTCTACTGTTCAACTGCTCTGCTTTCTGTAAAGTGCAAAATTAAAATGGAAAATATTGAATCATTATTTTGGAAGAAATTATCAGATTCTATAAGGGAACATTGCAGCCAAGGTGATTATAAAAATATCAAACTCAAACCTTTTACCGAGAAAATGAAAAATATTTCAGG
>CAIYOL010000313.1 GCA_903927855.1 uncultured Planctomycetota bacterium | reverse complement strand
CTCGGGGCAGAAAAACTCCGGCTGACCCTTCGACAAGTTCAGGGCAGGCAATCGCTCCGAACGAGATTTATAGTTTACTTAACTTTAGCCGGATGGCATTAAGGTTACTCCTAAATTTACGATTTAAGATTCTCCTAAGAGAGAATCTCTCTCTACAATTGGACGAACCTGCGCGAATTTGTCGAAAATTTTAGCCGTCGCTCGTCGCCAGTCGCTCGTAACTTGAAGTGGGAAAAGGAGTAAAAAAAATTTACAAAATTTCAGGATTTGTCAAAAGGTACCCACACATTTGGTTGAAAAAATTCTGTAAGTTACGGATGGACACAGGCTTACATAGTTTTTTACCACAGAGGACACAGAGTAATTTAAAAGTTAAAGTGCAAAAGTAAAGAGGCAAAAATAGGTGGCTGTCCCTAGTTTTTATTTTTCCTTGTAAGAAGATACATTCCTCCTGTTGCTACTAAAAGCATTGTTGCAGGTTCTGGTACTTGAATACCATCTGAAAAACCCTGAGGATTTAATACTTGAAATGCATCAGGCTGGACTACTATTTGATAATTTTTAAGGTTAACAGATCCGTTTACTACGTCATCAAAAGGTATTGCTGCTATCTTTCCTGGTCCAAAAAGCTGACCACTATTGTCTGCTTCCTTGTAAAGCTTACCATCCCCACAAGCCAGATTGCTGGTATACATAGCCGGATTTAATTTAACAGCATCATATGACCTAAGTATGGAAGTACTAACCTGTTCTCCTAAACTTCCATTCCTCACAGCATAAACGCCATTCCCTGAAGCAACAAAAAAATCAGCCATTCCATATCCTTCGCTTACATCAGTGATACCTGAGGTCAATCCGTACAATGTAATTGTTGAAGTAGGATTCCATGTATTTCCTGAAACTGTTCCAAGCTGTAAATCCTCATTATAGCTTAGTACAAGAGAGCCATCAGGCCGAACATCCACACCACTTAGACCAGGAAGTCCAGTATCGATAGCATTCTGGAATGTCTTGCCATCATATTTCAATAGCCATCCATCAGTTGTAGAAGCAAACCAAGTATTGGATAAAACATTTCCTCCGGCTCCAGTTCCGTTACCATAGCCACTTGGCAATAGAATAGTATCTGTAGGAGAACTAGACTGAACATCATTAAGAGGATTTTCTAAAGATGCTCTCGCAGGCTGAGCGTAATGAAGCATGGCTGCAATAGATACTGCTGAAATAAAACGAATCAGACTCTTCAACATCCTGTCCTCCTATATCATAAAATTGTAATTATACACTAAAGAAATCTGCTTTGCAAACCAAAAATACCCATTTTGCCAGCGTGAGACGATGGAACAAGTGACCCGCCGGATAAACCGGTGAAGCGGCGTTAACCACCAACATAAAGTTGGGAGCTTTCGGATAGATAAAATTGAAGAGCGGGGGTTTTGGGCTTATAATGGTTCAACAAATGAAGAATGGAACGAAAATATATACGGTCAGCCAGGTAAATACACTGATAAAGACGGTGCTGGAGAATAATCTGCCCGGGCGGCTGACGGTTACAGGGCAGATAAGCGACTGGAGGGGGCCGCACACGAGCGGGCATTGTTACTTTTCTTTGAAAGATGAGGGGGCGGTGCTGCCTTGCATAATGTGGGGAAGCAATTTTGCGAAGGTGAAATTCAAGCCTGAAAACGGCCTTGCGATTTTCGGGACGGGCCACATTGATATATATGAGCCGCAGGGAAAGTATCAATTCTATGTTGAAAGGATGGAGCCGGCCGGCGTCGGGGCGCTGCAATTGGCTTTTGAGCAAATGGTCAGACGGCTCGAAGCGCAAGGGTTATTCGACGAGGCGCATAAAAGGGCGATTCCGCCGTACCCGCAACGGATTGGGATATTAACCAGCGAATCCGGCGCAGCGATAGAAGATATTAAAGACAGCATCTGGAACCGCTGGCCTTGCGCGAGATTGTTTCTCTATCCGGTGCCTGTGCAAGGTGAAGGAGCGGCGGCGGAAATCGCAGCAGGTATCAGAGACGTAAACAGGCGAAATAGGAAACTAAAGCTCGATATTCTGATTGTCGGCAGGGGGGGCGGGTCGATGGAGGATTTGTGGGCGTTTAATGAAGAGGTTCTGGCGAGGGCGATTTTCGATTCGAAGATACCAGTTATAAGCGCGGTCGGCCACGAGGTTGACACCACAATCGCGGATTTGGTCGCCGATGCGAGGGCCTCGACGCCGACAAAAGCAGGCGTTGTGGCTGTCCCGGATATGCAGGAAGTTCTTCAGCAGGTAGATTATCTCGGTGAAAGAATAGCGTATAGAGTGACTGCACTTGTCCATAATTCTCAGCAGCAGACAGATGAGTTTTTTGTGAGATTGTCAGGTTCGTTCAAGCAATTTCTTGCCGATGCTAGGTCGGGGTTATACGCGATCGAAGAACAGGTAAGAAAAATTGAGCCGCATCGGCTTTTAGGCAGGAAAACCGTTGAACTGAATGATTGGAAAAATCGGGCAGGTGCAGCGGTGAAGGCGATTATAAATAAATGTAGTATGCAGTTCGAATCGCAGAAGAGCCGTTTGGCAGGGTTAAATCCCAAATCAGTTTTACAGCGTGGATACAGCATTACCACCAATAAAAAGACCGGCGTTTTGGTGAAGAGTTTGGCGGATGTCCAGATAGAAGATAGCATAATTACCGAATTGGCGGGGGAGAATTTGATTGAAAGTAAGGTGACGAAGAAGTAAAAAGAATTAGGCCACAAAGGACACAAAGATATGGCAAAAGAAGAAATAAAAAATGATATAAGCAAGCTGACGTTTGAGCAGGCGATAAAACAGCTTACGGATATTGTCAGCAAAATAGAGCAGGGTAAAATACCGCTGCAGGATAGTCTCGAACAATATGAAAAGGGAATGGCCTTGATTAAGCACTGCAAGGGTATACTCGAAAAAGCCGAGAAGCGGATTGAGAAAATAAGCAAGGAAGAGCAGACGGAATAAGATTTCGCGAGAGTGGCGGAACTGGCAGACGCGCAAGGCTTAGGACCTTGTGGGTGAAAGCCCGTGGAGGTTCGACTCCTCTCTCTCGCATTTGTCTGCAAAGCAAAGACTTATGGTAATATTTGCTTAAATACTGTAATATAGATAGTCTAATATAGGGATAAAATCGGACTTTACGGGAAATTATATCTTATGGAAAAATTTTCTTATGACGTATGTATAATCGGGGGTCTTGGTCATATCGGCCTGCCTCTGGGCATATCATTTGCCAAAGCAGGGAAAAAGGTGATACTTTACGATATAAACAAGGATTCAATCGATACAGTGTCAAAAGGCAAAATGCCGTTTTGGGAAAGCGGGGCGGAGGAGCTTCTTGGTGAAACAATCAACAAGACTTTATTTGTCGGCTCCAGTAAAAGTGTAATATCTCAAAGCCATTTTATCATCCTGACGCTGGGGACGCCGATAGACGAACACCTTAATCCGCAGTATGTTTTGTTTAAGAGCTTTTTCGAAGAGATACTTACGCTGCTGAACGACCGGCAGCACATAATTATAAGAAGCACCGTTTATCCGGGTACTACAGAAAAGATAATGGAGCTGCTGAGGCAAAACGGCAAAAAGACCCGTGTTTCCTTCTGTCCTGAAAGGATAGCCGAAGGCAAGGCAATAGAAGAAATCAGAAGCCTTCCGCAGATAATCGCCTCTTTCGACGACGACTCGCTCCGTGAAGCAAGCGAGCTGTTCCTGAACCTGACAACCCAGACTATACCCCTTAAGCCCATTGAAGCCGAACTGGCAAAGCTTTATACGAATGTATGGAGGTATCTGCAATTTGCCGCGTCCAACCAGTTCTATCAAATCGCAGTTCAGAATAATTTGGATTTTTACAGGATATATGACGCTGTAACAAGAGACTACTCCAGAACAAAGGGCTTTGCAAAAGCCGGTTTTGCCGCCGGTCCGTGCCTGTTCAAAGATACTATGCAACTGGCGGCATTCGCGAACAACAGCTTTTTCCTCGGTCATGCCGCAATGCTGATAAATGAAGGGCTGCCCAATTTCATCGTCCAGAAACTAAAAGAGAAAAACAATCTCAAAACAAAAATTGTCGGCATACTCGGGATGGCTTTCAAAGGTGACAGCGACGACGGCCGAGAGTCCCTCTCGTACAAATTGAAAAAAGTCCTGACTATCGAAGCCGCACAAGTTCTCTGTTCAGACCCGTTCGTAAAAGACGACAAGCTTGTGCCGGCGGAGACACTTATAGAAAAATCCGATATTATTATTCTCGGAGCACCACATTCGGAATACAGGAAACTTAAACTTGATTTCAAATCAAAGACAGTCGTTGACGTTTGGAATTTTTTCGGTCTTGGGGGTGCGTTCTAAAATGAAAATCCTTGTTACGGGCTCAGCAGGCTTCATCGGCGGATACCTGGTACAGGAACTCCTCGAACACGGGCACGATATTGTCGGAATCGATAATTACTCAAAGTACGGCAAAGTCGCAAAAAGTTACGACAATCATCCCAGCTATACCTTCGTGCAGGGCGATGTAAAGGACGTTGAGCTGATGAAACGTTTGATAGAGGACTGCGACCATATTGTTGCCCTGGCGGCAATCATCGGCGGGATAACACTATTCCACGAATTTGCATACGACCTTCTTGCCGAGAACGAAAGAATCATAGCTTCCACCTTCGACGCGGCGATATGTGCCTTCAAAAACAGGAAACTAAAGAAGATAAACGTAGTGTCCTCTTCAATGGTTTTCGAGAGCACGAAAGTCTTTCCCACTCCCGAAGGGGAACAGTTGAAATGCCCACCTCCGTTGTCAACGTATGGTTTCCAGAAACTGGCCTGTGAGTATTTTGCCAAGGGCGCTTTCGAGCAGCACAAACTGCCGTACACCATAATCAGGCCTTTTAATGCGATAGGCATAGGAGAGAGAAAAGCACTGACGGAACGGGAGGTATTTTCCGGTAATATTAAACTCGCAATGAGCCATGTTGTTCCCGACCTTGTGCATAAAATACTTAAAGGTCAGAACCCTCTCCATATTCTGGGACAGGGCAACCAGATTCGTCATTATACTTATGCAGGCGACCTCGCAGCGGGCATACGCATCTGCATCGAAAACGAAAAGGCGCTCAATGACGACTTCAACATTTCAACTGCGGTTTCCACCACCGTGCTGGAACTGGCTCAGACAATCTGGAAGAAGATAAACGGTGACAAGCCGTTCAAGTATGTATGCGACAAACCTTTCACATACGATGTTCAGAAAAGAGTTCCCTCTGTCGATAAAGCCAGAAACATTCTCAATATCGAATGCAAAACCACTTTAGACGACGCTCTCGAAGAGGTTATCCCCTGGATAAGCCATCAAATCAAAACCGGAGGTTTTTGAGTTGGAACCGCTTCTGGGAATCATTATACCTGTTTACAACGAGGGGGCAAATATAGAAGCCACGCTCCTCGCCATCGAACAGAAAGTACATACACCCCACAAAATTTATATTGTTTACGATTTTGACCAGGACGACACCCTGCCGGTTGTCAAAAAGATGCAGCAGAAGGGTTTGCCTGTAGAATTATTGAAAAACCCCTCACGTGGTGTTGCACATGCAATCAGAGCAGGGCTCCGTAATGTCCCGGGAGACTATTTGCTTGTTACGATGGCCGACCTTTCCGACGATTACATCGTGGTAGACCAGATGTGTCAGTTGATGTCACAGGGCTATGATATCGTCTGTGGTTCCAGATATATGAAAGGCGGAAAACAGGTTGGCGGTCCATTCCTCAAGAAACAGTTTTCCAGAACTGCAGGACTTACTCTTAGATATCTCACCGGAGTGCCTGTTCACGATGCAACGAACAGCTTTAAACTCTACAGAAAATCTGTGGTGGACAATATTGACATTGAGAGCGAAAGCGGCTTTGAAATTGGCATGGAAATAGTTGTCAAAGCCCACTTTGCAGGATATAAAGTTACCGAACTGCCGTGTACCTGGACATATCGACAAGCCGGACGCTCCAGATTCAAAATGTTCAGGTGGCTGCCGAAATATCTCAGGTGGTACTTTTACGCCCTGAACAGGACTTTTTGCAAAACACGTTAACTTATCGTAACAAAAAAGGATTCGGGCTGTATGTTTTCGGCGATAATGAGAAAAATCGTTGTTAGCGCAGTTCTTTTTCTGCCGTTGGTCTTCACGTTCTTTTTTGTATGCAAGTTCGGCCTTACAATTCCTTATTGGGACCAATGGGAACTTGTTCCTCTGCTTGAAAAAATGCATAATCATACTCTCACCCTGGCTGACCTTTGGGCGCAGCACAATGAACACCGGATAATGTTTCCTAAAATTTTGATGTTACTGCTCGCCCGCTTGTCAAATTGGAATATTTTTCTTGAGCTATGCACAAACATGGTGCTGGCAACTTTTACCTTCCTGTTTCTTCTATCCATCCTTCGCAGCGCCTCCGAAATAACATCGTTTTGGCTGAAGATGTTTATTTCTCTGATGATATTTTCCATAGTCCAGTATGATAACTGGGTATGGGGCTGGCAGATTCAGTTTTTTCTTTCTGTGCTCGGCACCGTTATCGCGATATGGGCCGCAAATAAATGGGAAGGTAAAGCTGTCGGTCTGGCTGTCACGATATTGGCCTCTGTATTGTCCAGTTACTCTTTCAGCTCAGGTCTGATGACTTGGCCTGTTGTACTTGTTGTTTTATTGCTGCAAAAAAAATGGAAATGGAAACACATTATAATATTGCTTCTTGCCTGTATAGCCACTGTTTTACTCTACTTTCATAAGTACACAAAACCCGTTCAACATCCCCAGATATTATTTTTCCTTGATAATCCGTTAGTTTTCATCCGATACGTGCTGACATATTTAGGCGCCTCTCTTGCATATTTTCCTTATAATTGGGCTTGTTCTTTAGCCTCCGTGGTGGCGGTAATTATCCTGGTTCTGACCTCATGGGCAATATTCAATATCTGGCGATTTGACAGGCAGAAACTTAGCAGATTGTCCCCATGGCTGGCCTTGGCGTTATATGCCTGCTTATCTGCATGCGTAACAGGATTGGGAAGGGCCGGCTTTGGCTGGAAACAGGCATTAGAATCGCCAAGGTATACTACGGTTTCACTCTTCCTGCCGCTGTCTGCTGCTATTCTTATCTGCCACTCGATAAAGCTTAATCTCACAATGAACAAAAAAAAGCTTTCGAGAAACTTGTTCTTCATAGCCGCAATTGCATCCGTGTTTATCGTGTTATATATCAGCAGTTGTCTTAAAGCGATAGAACAGTCGAGGATACAAGCGAGACGCGTCAACGGGGCAGCTTTCTGTCTGACCTATCCCGAAGTTGTCAGCGAACAGTCCCTCAAAGTATTGTATCCTGACCCCAACGTCGTTAGATCAAGAATCAAAACACTGTCTGACCTTGGTATAAAGTTTAACCGTTAGGTAGAAACCTAAAGACGCTTGAAGGTTAAAGTTAAACAGCCGTAAAGCTATTTGCCGAGAGCTTGTTTTATATCCATCGCGTGTTCCTGCTCGACAGCCAGTATGGTTCTTAACTGCTGGGCAAGGGCAAATTCCTTAAGCTGCTCGGCCTGCTCGACCCTGACCTTATATCTTTTTATCGCATCTTCTTCGCCTGCAAGGTCCTGCTCGAGCATCTGGTCGTTTTCCTCCGAAGTGTGAATCGGGCCGACCGCAACGCTCGGAGAGCCGCCGAGATAATCAATCTGGTCGGCGAGAATCATTGCGTGGGCGACTTCTTCGTTGGCGTGGATTTTCAACTCCTTGATTACGTCGCCGTAGGCGGCACCCGTCATAACCGCAGAATGATTTATGTACTGAATCGCGGCGGAATACTCCAGTTCCAAATCCTTATTTAAAAGCTCGACAAGTTTTTCCGGTGTGATAGCCATTTTTCACCTCCAAATTATTAAATTCTTAAAGAAAATTGTTCTTTGTCAGGCCAATATATACAGGCATTCACCTTTTATCAAGAAAAAAGAAATCGTTGCTTTTTCCGGCTTAACCAATAATATTAAATCGATGCCGACGGTTTAGATAAGCGGGTTACGCTAAATGGAAATAATGTTCAGGGAAGGAATGATATGGTCAATTCGCTTTTTCATCTAAAAGAGAAGCAAACCAGCGTGAAAGTCGAGATTGTAGCGGGGCTGACAACATTTCTTACAATGGCGTATATCATTTTCGTAAATCCCATCATTCTCAGCGCAGCAGGTATGGATAAGCAGGCATTGATAATTGCCACCTGTGTGGTAACCGCTATTATAACGATTATCACCGGTTTATTTACGAATGCCCCTATAGCAATGGCGCCGGGGATGGGGCTGAACGCCTTTCTTGCGTATAGTCTTGTAAAGGCCGGCGAGATGACGTGGCAGACGGCCTTGGGGGTTGTGTTTCTTTCGGGACTATTGTGTTTTGTATTGACGTTGCTGGGGTTGAGGAAGCGGCTGGTTGAGGCGATTCCCGTCGGTCTGGTTTCAGCCATAGCGGTGGGGATAGGCTTATTTATCACGTTTATCGGTTTGCGCAATATGGGGATAGTCGTGAAAAACGAAGAGACACTGGTTTCGGCAGGGCCGTTAACCTGGACGGTAGTGATGGGATTGATTGGTTTGCTGGTTATGGCTTTTCTGGAGATAAAAAAGGTAAAGGGGGCTTTGCTGATTGGAATAATGCTTTCGACGGTACTGGCGGTTTTTTCAGGGTATGTGCAAAAGCCGGCTGAGTTAGTTACTTTTAACTTCGACATCAGGCCGGTAGCGTTTCAACTGGATATTTGGGGGGCGTTCAAATGGGGTTTGCTTGGAAGCGTTTTTAGTTTAATGTTTATGGATATGTTCGACAGCATTGGGACGCTGGTGGCCTGCTGTCACGAGGCCAAAATGGTCGGCCAGGACGGCAAAATAAAAGGATTGGACCGTTTATTGGCGATTGATGCTGCAGCGAGTATGTTAGGTGCGGCGCTGGGGACATCTACTATTACATCGTATATTGAGTCGGCTGCCGGTATTGAAGAAGGAGGGCGAACAGGGCTTACTTCGCTGGTGACGGGCGTTTGTTTCCTGCTGGCGATGTTCTTTGTCCCGATTATCGGAGTGGTGCCGGAGTATGCGACGGGACCTGCGCTGGTTATGGTGGGTTTGTTTATGATGAAGGAGAT
>CAIYOL010000312.1 GCA_903927855.1 uncultured Planctomycetota bacterium | reverse complement strand
GGACCTAATAGCCCCGATAAAGTTGATTTAATAATGAGAAAGGCAGAAACTTTCACTTTGGCGTATAGTAAGACTTCCGATAATAATTATCTTAAGAAGGCTGTCGCTGAATACGAAAGTTTGTTAGCTGAAATGCCGAATAATCCGGATGTCTTGAATAATTTGGCGTATATGTTGGCCGAAGGGAATGTACAGCTGGCTGAAGCGCTTGAATATGCAAGGCGGGCTTACGAAGCAAGACCGAATGACCCTGGCTTTTTGGATACTTATTCTTATTTATTGTATAAAAACGGCAAATTGTCAGAGGCAGTTGAATTTCTGCAGTCTGCTTTACAACAGTATGAGCAGAACAGAATCTCCGCACCATCGGATGTATATGAGCATTTAGGTATGATAAAAGAAGGACTTGGCTCTGCAGATGAGGCCCTTGCTGCTTATAAACAGGCATTGGAAATAGGAGCAGGAGGGTTGTCAGATGTGACTCGTGGGCGAATAAAAGCGGCGATCGAACGCCTTAAGCACTAATCGTGCCCCGTGAGCAACGAGCGACGAATAAAGAGATTAACATGGTAGAACAAAAACAAACCGCTGTAAATAGAATGATGGGGCCCACTGCTTCCTTGCGAAAGCAAGAAGGTGGGAGGCCGATGCCGGCTACTATTGTATTGACACCGAAGGAAGTTGTTGGAATATTACGCCGGCATATATTGCTGATAGTTTCTTTGACTATGTTGGGTTTTATCGTCGGCGGCGTGAGCTGGTATTTATTAAGGAAGTACCTTCCGGAATATACTGCCCAGACCTTTATTGGGGTGTTGCCACCCATAGAAAAAGACCCTATGACCATTGCGGGAGGTCAGGTGGCCAAGGATATTCAATACGGTTATCGTACGTCTTTGGCTGCTCTTATGACCCAGCAGAGCACCCTGCAAAAATTGATTGCCAGAGATAAGATTCAAGAAACCAAATGGTTTAAGCATTTTGGTGATGTTAGAGAGATAAGTATTACGAAAGCCGTTGACAATTTGCAGGAAAAATTCGGTGCTTATGCCCAAAGGGAGGGTGATTATATTGTAGTATCGATGACTTGCGGAGATGCAGCAGAATCGGCCCTGATAGTGAACGAAATGGTGGATTTGTTTCTTGCTTCTCAGCGAAGTACAAAAAGAGGAGACA
The DNA here is from genome assembly GCA_903927855.1 of uncultured Planctomycetota bacterium. Taxonomy (GTDB): domain Bacteria; phylum Planctomycetota; class Phycisphaerae; order Sedimentisphaerales; family Anaerobacaceae; genus CAIYOL01. The sequence continues at coordinate 1,135 of CAIYOL010000312.1, read as the reverse complement.
TTGCTGAGAAGTTGGCAAGGCTTCAAGACCAGAAAGATAATATTCAAAAAGATTTGGATGCCGCCGAAAGGGCATTAGGTGAAGTTCGTGACAGGTGGGGTATAACCAGCCTTGAAGATTACCTGGACCGGGGTAGCCAGATACCTACAGATACCGTAAAATTGAACAATTTGGAAATTGCGCAAAATGACTTAGCTCAGCAAATAACGCAAATTCAATCTCAAATGGAAAGTGTTCAACAATTGGCAACAGGGCCTATTGGTGTGCAGGTCGAAAATCAAATAGAGGGAGACCCTATTTTGGTTATGCTCGCCCAGTCGCTTGCCTTGCAGGAGATAGAACTTGGAGCCAGCCTCACGAAGTTTGGTGAAAATCACCGAGTGGTGCATCAAATACAGGAGAGGATAGACGAAATCAAACAAAGAAGACAAATCAGACAAGCAGAAATAGCGGAGCAGACCCGACAGGCAAATCTTAAGGATGCTCAGAGCATGTTATTGGGGTATCAGCAAAGGTATGCAGAATTGGAAAGGATGCGACAGGAATCGGTTGCAAAACAAAGAGACCTTGATTTGGCCCGTATACAATACAAGCAGCGAGCAAGTATAAGAGATGAACGAAAACAGATGCTTGATTCGGTTAAGGCGCAGCTTGAAAAATTGAAGATAATGCTCGAGGATCCGGAAACGCCGAAGGTGCAGTTTCTCGGACCTGCTCCGGTGCCGCTGGAAATGAGTTCCCCGAAGTGGCAGTTTTATTTGCCTGGCGGAACGATGTTGGGTTTTATGTTTGGCGTAGGCCTTGCTTTCCTTATCGAGTTGCTCAATGACCTCGTACGGACACCGACGGATGTAAGTAGGTATCTGCACATTCCGCTTTTGGGTGTTATTCCCGATGCAGACGAAGATGAGCAGGTTCGGGATATCGACCTTTGTCATGTTGTTCGTCAGGCGCCTTATTCTATTATAAGTGAATTCTACAGGCGGCTTCGGACTAATTTGAAATTATCCGGCCCTGCAGAATCTTTGAAGGTTTTGCTTGTTGCCAGCGGTATGGCAGGGGACGGCAAAACTTCTGTGGCGGTTAATCTTGCGACGACTTTTGTTGCTGAAGATAAAAAGGTCCTGCTAGATCG
>CAIYOL010000311.1 GCA_903927855.1 uncultured Planctomycetota bacterium | reverse complement strand
ATTATGCGAAACGAACCCAATTTAAGACAAAGTCAAATTGTTCTTAACGGTAGTATTAACAATGGATTATAACGAAAAAATGAAATTGGACACTTGGTCAAAACGAACCCAAACGAACCCAATTTTAAAAGGCAGGCGGGCTTTCAGATTTGCTGATTTTCCGTTTGACCCGGTAGCACCAATGTACTATTTTTATGTGCAATAGCGTTTTTTGGAGAAGTTGATTATGACAACGGAGCTAAAAGTTCTAATTATCACAGCCGCTTCGATAGGTTTCTTTCACACTCTATTGGGGCCGGACCATTATGTGCCCTTTATTATGATGTCGTGGGCGCGAAAATGGTCGGGTTTTAAAACCGCCCTGATAACCTTCCTATGCGGCATTGGGCATATAGGCAGCTCGGTGGTGCTGGGGCTAATCGGTGTCGCTCTGGGCCTTGCCGTCAAGAAATTAGAGATAGTGGAGTCGGTGCGCGGCAACATAGCGGCTTGGCTGCTTATCGCATTCGGGCTGGTGTATTTTGTGTGGGGACTGCGCCGAGCATACCAGAAAAAGTCTCACTCACACAGTCATATCCACGTCGGCGCCGAACATGAGCATCCGCACAGTCATCAGCTTGAGCACGCCCACGTTCACGATGAAAAAAGCAATTTAAGCATCACGCCCTGGGTGCTATTTACGATTTTTATTTTTGGGCCTTGTGAGCCGTTGATTCCGATTTTAATGTATCCGGCGGCGAAGCACAATTTACTTGGCCTGGTAGTGGTGACAGTCGTATTCGGGGCGGTTACGATTGGCACGATGCTGAGCGTGGTTATGCTTTCGGCGGCGGGAGTGAACTTCGTCCCATTAAACCGGTTGCAGAGGTTTTCTCACGCGATAGCAGGGGCGACGATATGTATTTGCGGACTGGCCATTCAATTCTTAGGGCTGTGAGACGGCGATTAAAGCTTGACAAACAACGCCTAAACCTGCTTTAATATGTCCATACCTGGGGCGATTAGTTCAGCTGGTTAGAACGCACGGATCACACCCGTGAGGTCACAGGTTCGAATCCTGTATCGCCCATTATTGAGCACATCGGTTTTCGCTGAAAAATCTACGGCCTTTTAGCTTTTACCCAGCTTTTGATTTTAGCCAGAGGTGAGGTATTTAAGACATCGGCTTTCGTTGCCCAGCCGCGGGCGGCGGTTGCCACGCCGAAGCCCATCAGGCTGAAACCGGCAGTGCTGTGAGAATCGGTTCCGATGACCAGTGCAACCTTTGCCTCGATTGCCATTTTGCAGTGGACATCTTTAATGTCCAAACGCCACGGATTTGCGTTCACCTCTAAAGCGGTGTGCGTCTGGGCGGCGTGTTCGATTACAGCAGCCATATCGATATCCATCGGTTCGCGCTGGCCGAGAAGGCGGCCTGTGGGATGAGCGATGCAGTTTACATAGGGGTTATCCATCGCCTTTAATGTGCGGGTGGTTACCTTTTCGCGGGAGCTGGCCAGGCCCGAATGTATCGAGGCAATTACAAAATCGAGGTCGGCAAGTAATTTGTTGTCGAAATCAACGGAGCCGTCGGCGAGGATATCCATTTCAGTTCCGGCGAAGATGGTTATGCCTTTTATTTTTTCATTTAGTTTACGGATTTGTTTGATTTGATTGGCCAACTGTTTAGTTGATAAACCGTTTGCGATTGCGGAGGACTTTGAATGGTCCGTGATGCAGATATACTTATAGCCCATATCTCTTGCGGCCCGTGCCATTTCCGAAATATCGGTGTTGCCGTCGGAAGCATTTGTATGGACGTGGAGGTCGCCTTTAATATCTTTGAAATCAATCAGTTTTGGTAAGGTGTGTATCTTTGCCGCCTCAATTTCGCCGCGGTCTTCGCGTAATAACGGGTCGATGAAATCCATGCCGAGCTTTTTATAGATTTCTTCCTCGGTCGCCCCGGCAATTCTTTTATCCGCCTTGAATAATCCGTATTCGTTTAATTTCAACTTCGCTTTTACGGCGATTTCCCTTAATCGCACATTATGCTGTTTCGAGCCGGTGAAATATTGTGCCGCGGCGCCGAAGCTCTTTTTCGGCACGACGCGGACATCAACGTGGACGGGAGCGCTTTCTGTCCGGATAATTGCAGAACCCTTAGTCGCCCCGGCCGCGAGGACCTCCTGGATAAATGCCGCTTTGGTAAATGCGTCTATTATCTTTTTCCCATTTTTTGCGGCGACGAGGATGTCAACATCGCCGATAGTTTCCGCCCGGCGGCGCAGCGAGCCGGCGGTTTGGATTTTGCCGATGCCGGGAAGCTTCTTAAGAAAACCGGTGACGATATCCGCGGCTTCAACAGCCTGGTCGAGACGAATTCGGCCTGTGGACTTTTCAAGAAATTCAATGCCCTTAGCTATGCCGGCAGCTTTTTTATCGCCGAAGCCGGGTAGTTGTGCCAAAGAACCGGACTTAATCGCTTTCTTCAGTTCGGCGATTGTTTTAACATCCAGCTTTTCGTAGATTGTTTTTACGCCTTTGGGACCTACACCGGGTATAGTGAGCAGCTCCAGCAATGTCGGCGGGATTTTAGTGAGCAGTTGTTTGTGGGCGGTTATTGTGCCGGTCTTTACGAACTCTTCAATCTTGGCGAGACTTGATTTGCCGATGCCGGGTGTTTTTGCCAAGTCACCGCTGGCCAAAAGTGTCTCTATATCGGTGGGTACATCAGCAATAATTCGGCCTACTCTGCGGTAGGTGTTGATGCGGAAACGGTCCTCGCCGAGGATTTCCATAATATCAGCCATCTGGTCGAAAAGTTCGCTAAGAACGGCATTTTTCATAAGGCCGATTATATCCCGGCAGCGATAAAATCAAAGCGATAATTTTGCAGCGGGCGGCTGACTTTTTTCTGCCGGTGCTATGATTAATTTCACCTCGCAAGCTCGGCATTACCATAGCATCGTCCGAAAAAACCTGCTTTACGGGCACAAAAATAGCCTTTTTGTGCCCGTTTTAAAAACCGCCGCAACCGGCTGGCTTTTGCGTTGACAACCGTTCCGCAGACTGATATAATGGTCTTTGGCTTTGGAGGTAACGGCATTTGCCGTTTGGGTGATGTTAAGTGGTTCCTGCTTTGCGGGGGCCTGAGGAATAACCTTGGCTGGAAAACACGCTCGGGTTATTTATTTTCAAAAGGAAATAACAATGAAAAACGCTTTCGTTCGGACGATTGTGGGTATCGTCGAGGGCGCCAAACGCACATCTTCTTTGCTGTTGGCGGTTCTTTTGTGTACTGCGGTTTTCTGGCTCTGTAGCTGTGAGCAGCCGGGTGAAACTACTGCCGAGGGGAATCGAAGGCATCTGCGAAACCTTTCTATCAACCAGCAGAACTTGAACGCCGATATAGACCGTGCTCTGCTCTTCGATAAACCAAGCACGCTCTCCGACAAAAAGATACCCCCGCCCATCGGCGATTAGTTGGATGGACAAGGAAGCCCAAACGCTTTTTACTGCGTTCGGAAACATTCAAAGGGACTTGAGTTGTGGAAACGCTCATCGATTATTTCAGACGAGTCGGAGGATATGATTGGTGGGTCGTCGCTATTGAACTGTTTCTTATCGGCCTGGTAGTTTATTGGGCCGTCGATTTTCTCGAAGGAACTCGTGGAGAAAAGTTGTTCCACGGCGTTATACTCATCCTCATCGCAGGCTTTCTCATCTTAAAGTTGGTCGTCGGACGGTTTGCTTTCGAACGCCTGCAATATCTCTACAACGGCTTTTTAGTGGCCGTCTTGATTATTGCCGTTGCCGCCTTTCAGCCGGAAATCAGAGGTGCTCTTATACGAATAGGACGCACCAGCTTTTTGACGCACCCATCGCACCTGCTCTCAAGAACCGCAGAAGAAATAATTACCGCCGTAACTGAGCTCGCCGCCACCAAAACCGGCGCTATTATTGTTATCGAGAAGAAAGTGGCGCTGGGAGAATTTATAGAAACCGGCATCGAAATCGACGCAAGGGTTACAGCTGAATTGCTCAAGACTATTTTTTACTCCGGCACCCCGCTTCACGATATGGCCGTTATAATCCGTGGCGACAGAGCTCTTGCTGCCGGCGTGCAGCTGCCGTTGGCTGAAGCAGGCAGCGTAGATGGCGTTGAACTCGGCTCCCGGCATCGAGCTGCCATCGGTATAACCACAGGCTCGGACGCCATCTGCTTAGTAGTAAGCGAGGAAACCGGAATCATCTCACTTGCACAGAACGGATTGCTGACCAGAAAAATCGGCGAATCCGAGCTAAGAAAGCTTTTAATCAGCGCTATGGACGAGATGGCCCCGGTTGCCGAGAGGTTCTGGAGATTGCCCAGGAGAAACAATAACCGAAAAAAACAGGAAGATATTGTATAGTACCTGTTCTTAAGGACACCAGGCGCCTTTTACTGCCTCTGGTAGCTCGCCAAAATGGCAAAAAAAGTCAACTACGGCAAAATACTGGCTGTTGTTTTTATAACAGTCTTGATATGGGTCTGGGCAGACTTGGCCCTGGACGAAGTATTCTCTGTCTCCAGCGTTAATATAACTGCCAAATCCACCAATCCCGGCCTCCGGGTAAGTTTCGGCGACAAATCATCTGCCTTTATCGACAAAATGGCTCTTAAAGGGCCAGCGTCAAAAATTGCCGATGTAAAGCGAAAACTAAAAGATGGCTCGCTTGTTTTTGAATTCTTTTTAGACCCCGGGCAGACCGAAACAATCGCAAGCCCCGGCGAATACACCCTGCCCCTGCTGACTTTCCTGCGACAAAGCGACCAGATAAAACAGCTCGGCCTCACAGTCGAATCCTGCGAGCCGCAGTCCCTGTCGGTAAAGGTTATTGAGCTTGAAAAAAAGCCGCTGACCATAAAGTGTATCGACGAAACGCAAAACGCTATAAAGGCCGCGGTCATTGAGCCAAAACAGCTCGATGCGTTTGTGCCAAAAGATTGGAGCGGCGAAAAGCTCATTGCAAACGTTCAGCTGACTCGCAGGGAAATCGACCAGGCCAAATTGTCGGCTGTCGAAAAAACTCCTTTCATCGAGCTGGCCCCGGGACAAATCAGAGAACTGCAAAAACCCGTGAAAATCACAATGCCGCCGGAAGAAGACCTCCTCGCCGACTATACCATAACAACCGCAAGACTGAGATTTTCCATAAGTCCGAACATCCAGGGAAAATACAAAGTCGTCGTGGACAATCTCGACGAGGTTATACGCACTATCACCATCAGGGCCACCGCAGATGCAAAACGGGCCTACGAAAAAATGCCTTATCAGGTCACCTTGGAAATCGACGATGAGGACGCTGGAGCCGCTGAGCCGCTGAGAAGAAATCTCATTTACAACTTCCCCGATGAATACCTCCGCAAAGACGATATTCGCCTCAATCAGCAGCCCGCTACCGCCCGATTCAAGCTGATACCTCTGCCTGCCGCCGAAACTCCGCCGGGTGTGGAAAAATAAACCGCGGCACCGTTTCGTTATTCGCCGTCGATAGTAAGATTAGTGAACAAATATTTTGACCTTTTTGCGCCCCCGTTGTATAATTATTTCGTATAAAATGTTATGCATGCACTGACACTGATAATTGTAACTTTGCTTCTGTTCGCAATAGCGTACAGGTTTTATTCAAAGTTTATCATAACCAAGGTGCTTGTATTTGACCGCAATCGGCCTACCCCTGCTCATACGCTGCGCGACGGGAAAGATTACCACCCAACAAATCGTTACGTCCTCTTCGGGCACCACTTCGCGGCCATAGCTGGTGCCGGCCCTCTGGTCGGCCCCGTCCTGGCGGCACAGTTCGGCTATCTGCCGGGCGTTCTGTGGATACTCATCGGCACCGTTCTCGGCGGTGCGGTGCACGATATGGTCATCCTGTTTGCCTCCGTTCGAATGAAGGGATTGTCGCTGACCCAGTTAGCCAAGGAGCATATAAGCACCCCCGCGGGCGTCGCCACGGCGTTTGCGATACTGTTCATTATAATAACCGCCCTTGCCGGCCTTGCCCTTGTGGTGGTTAATGCGCTGAATGAAAGCGCCTGGGCGACATTTACTATAGCGGTCACGCTGCCCGCGGCGCTTTTAGTAGGCCTTTATATGTATAAGATTCGTCCCGGCAGAATAGTAGAGGCGTCTCTGGTCGGTGTGGTAATTGTGGTTCTTGGCGTGGTTTTCGGAGAGCCGTTGTCGAGGACAAGTTTCGGCTCTTTTTTCCTGCTCTCCAAATCCTCGTTGTCGATAATCCTGCCGCTTTACGGCTTCATCGCCTCTGTGCTGCCCGTGTGGGTGCTCTTGTGCCCGCGCGATTATCTCAGCTCTTATATGAAACTCGGCACAATCGGTCTTCTCATACTCGGCATATTCGTGGTTAACCCCGTTATACATATGCCGGCCGTGACGGCATACATACACGGCGGCGGGCCAATCATTCCGGGTAAGGTCTGGCCTTTCGTCTGCATAACCATTGCCTGCGGGGCAATCAGTGGATTTCACAGTTTGGTTAGCTCCGGCACAACGCCCAAAATGATAAGCAGCGAAAATGATATCCGTTTTATCGGGTATGGTGCGATGCTGACCGAGGGGGTTGTGTCTATGATGGCGCTGATTGCGGCGGCAGTTATGATGCCCGGCGATTACTTTGCGATAAATGTCTCGCCTGAAATTTTTGCCAAGCTGGGCTTGGCTACTGACAAGCTCGCCGACATCGAAAGAATGACCGGAGAAGCCCTCACCGGCAGGAGCGGCGGGGCCGTGTCTCTGGCCGCAGGTATGTCGCTGATTCTATCGGCGATACCAGGGATGAAGCATCTGATGGGATACTGGTACCACTTCGCCATTATGTTTGAGGCGCTTTTCATTTTGACCACCGTCGATACCGGCACACGCGTTGCGCGATATATCCTTCAGGAGATGCTCAAGGTGTTCCACCCCAAATTAGGCAGCAGCACATGGCTACCCGGCGTCATCTTGAGCGGCGGGACCATCAGCTTCCTGTGGGGATACCTCGTTTACAACGGTGACATAGCCACCATTTGGCCTATGTTCGGCGTCGCAAACCAGCTTCTCGCAACACTCGCCCTGTGCGTGGGGACAGTCTTTATACTTAATCATTCCCGCAGATGGGCTTATGGCCTTATAACCTTTGTCCCCGCACTGTTCATGGCAGCAACAACTTTTGTCGCCGACATCGACAATATAATAAATAACTACCTTCCAAAACACACCTTCCAGGGAAATATGAACGCCGCTCTTTCGGCTATTATGCTGGTGCTGGTAGTGATAATCTTCTTCGAATCGCTGAGAAAAATGGCAGGATTTTGGTCGAAGGGCCTGCAAAATATCCCTGAGGACCAGCCGCCCCCGGGCAAACCTGACCCCGGTATCGACATCACAATTCAGGATTAGTCCTTCTGGTGGTGAGCCTTGTCGAACCGTTTGTCTGTCCTGTGTGCACGCGCCAGCAGCTTTATCGGCACCTCACTTATCGGCAGCAGCTCCCTTAATCTGCCGATAATAAACCTGCGATGATTCTCATCGAAAAGTCCCGGCTTATTCACGAACATCAGTAATGTAACAGGATTGACCGCTACCTGCGTGGCATAGTAAATATTCGGACGCCCGCTTCCGCCACGTTTGCCTGCGCTCATACTTTCCGCCTTTATCGCCTCGAACGCCTTGTTCAGTCTGCCTGTAGTTATCCACGTCGTCGTCTGCTTAAAAACCTCTACCGCCAAATCCAGGACGCTCTGAACGTTCTTTGTCTCCGTCGCCGTCGTAAAAGCTATCGGTGCATACTTCAAACCCGGCAGCAGCTTCGTCAGGTAATCCTCATAGCTGCTGGTAACCGTCGTCTCTTTCGCAAGGTCCCATTTATTCATAACTATAATACAGCTTTTGCTTTCATCAGAAATAAATCTGGCGATTTTTTTATCGACATCTGAAATCTCCGCCGTCGCATCAATCAGAAACAGCACTACGTCCGCCCGATGAATCGACTTGGTCGCGCGAACAAAGCTGTAAAACTCAATGTCCGCCATCTTGCTCTTTTTTCTTATCCCCGCCGTGTCGATAACAACGATGGTCTTGCCGTCCTTTTCGAACCGCACGTCAATCGCGTCCCTCGTCGTCCCAGGCGTCTCGCTGACTATCACCCGCTCAGAGCCAACCATAGCGTTCACCATAGCGCTTTTGCCGACGTTCTGCTTGCCCACTATCGCTATCTTCATCACCGGCTTCGCAGGCTTGTCCGATTCTACGCCAGAAAGTTTCTTAAAAATCCTCTCTAACAACATCCGCTTATTAAGATTGTTCGTCACCGAAACGCAGATAAATTCGCCGAAACCTAATTTGGAAAACTCCCCAGCCGACGGAAACATCTTGGCGTCGTCCGCCTTGTTGGCAACACCTATAACCTCCAGTTTGCCTTTGCGCAGAAGCTGCGCTATTTTCTCATCTAACGGCACAATCCCTTCGCGAATATCGACCATAAACAGCACAATGTTGGCCGATTCAATCGCCGTAAGGATTTGCTGCTCGATATGCTCGCTTAACTGCTGTGCATCGACTATTCCGTACCCGCCGGTATCAATCAGCTCGAAGTATTTCTCGTCCCTCCCGATGATGGTGCTCACGCGGTCTCTCGTTACACCTGCTGTCGGCTCGACAATACTTATCATCTCGCCCGCAAGCGCATTGAACAGACTGCTCTTGCCAACATTCGGCCGACCTATTATCGCCACCACCGGCAACGCCATAACCACACCATTTCCCAATTAAAAATTAGGATTATATCACATAATTGTTGCCGCTGCGGACAAATAGAATATTATCGTGACCACGTCCGCCAGCGCCAGCGCAACTGGCCCTGATGCGATTTTCAGGTCTAATCGCAGCCGATGAAGCAGAACAGGTATCGAAAATCCTATTATTGCCGCCGCAGATACCGCGCAGATTATGCCGAGCACAAGCGCTATTGTGGTTCCTATGTGCCTGTTCCAAACATAGGAAAAGCCGCCTGCCAGTAATGCCGCACAAACCCCCATACAAAACGACACCGCAACCTCACGCCACAGGTTGACTAAAAACCACTTCAGCCGGGGCTTGCTCTGATGAAGACCCTCTATCGACAAACTCAGCGCCTGCACGCAAACACTCTCCCCGAGCCCCAGCACCATCGCCAGAAAAAATGACAGCACTACGCTCTCGACCAGCGTCTTCTGAAACACCCCCGCCAGCAGCGCGCAGGTAATGCCGCTCACAACTGTTGCCAGCAGCCACGAAAACCTCGCCTGAAATCTTTTGGAAAGCGGCGCGTTTTTGATTTGTGACAGCCTGATGCCTAACGATTCGAAAAGTCTGTCAACGTGCTCCCTCTCGGATATGTCGAACATCTCTTCCGCGTACAGTTTCACATCGACCACCCCGAGCATACGACCGCCGGCTGCGACGACAGGCAGCGCCATAAACCTGTACAGCACGAAGAACTCGCACGCGTCAAAGACTGTGAACGTATCGGGTACCGATACGACTCGGCGCTCCATAATCTCGGATATCTTCCGCTCAAGCGGCGACATAAGTAATCGCCTTGTCGGAACTACGCCTACCAGCTTGTCTTCCTTGTCTATGGCGTAAAAATATACAATCTGTTCGCCCAGCCCCTGCACTCTGATGAAACTCAGCGTCTCCCCCACCGTGTATGTGTCCTTTATCGCGGCAAAGTCTGTCCGCATATGACGGGTAATTGGCTCATCCAGATTATGTTTCGCTATAGCCACATCTGCTTCCTTGCTAAATTACCAATTACTGCTCCCGATTCTATCAGAACCGCCCCCCATTTTGAAGCTATTAAATACTCCGTGCAGCGGCAGACCCGTCAATAACACTCCTGCAGCCAGTAGTCCGAGATAATTTTCAAATCGTTCGCGTCGACCTTGCCGCTTTTATCGATGTCGCCGGGGATATTGACTCCGCTCACTTTCCAGTTGCCGGCGAGTATCGCATAATCGTCAAAATTAACTGTGCTGTAATTGTCAAGATTCGGGCAGTTTGCGTCGATTACGCCTTCCCAGCCCGCCAGTCGCGCCCATAGCCACCACGCGGCGTATGCCTTGCGATTGCCGTTCAAGGCCTGAGTGTGGGCCGGCGAGCAGTCATACCAATCCACGTTTACAGTATGAGACCCCTGCCATTCGGTCGCCCAGTTGCCCAGCAGGGTTCCCGAAGAAGCTGATGCGTAGTAAGAACAGTCGTCATTTGCATATTGAAAATAAGTGCCGTCGGGATTCCAGCTCTCGATATCCGCAAAATCGTAAAGCACTTTATTATTATTCCGACAATAATTTCTTACCATCTGATTCGCCGCTTTATTGTCGGCATCAGCCCAATGGTCGAGATGGCCGGTCATATAAACAAAAACGATACCCGGATAATTAACTTCCAACTGGCTCATCGGGGTCAGATACTCACTATTAAGAGTACCGTTTGCGTATTTACTAGATATCTGTCCGCACCATGACCATATAATCACATTCGTTTGCGGATGTGTTGTGCCCCTTCCCGTGCTGGGGTTAGGAGTACCAAGATAACTTAGCGTATTATTTACCCAGTCAGGATAATAACCGCAGTCGCCGCCCATTGCGTAATCGTGAATATCGAGAGCAGAAGGAGAGCCGCCATACGCCCAAGCGTATAGATTAGTCGGATAGCCCTTGCCGTTCATAAAACCTACAAGCCCGTCCATACCGGTTATCAATTGACTGCCGTGCGACGTATGGCCGTATGCGATATGCAGCGTCGCTTTTGCCTGCTCGATTGCGGCCCGAGGTATGCTGAAAAACGCGCTCGCCGAATTATGGTCCACTATTATCGGCCGCCCTTGACAAACCGCCGCGATTGTAATTACCGCCGTGTACAACAAAATTGTTTTCTGTAATTTAAACACCTCGAAACTCCCTAATTATGGTGAGCCTGTCGAACCATTCTTTTTATATCTTTGGAAACCCGACGAAGTATTATACCCGATTCGTCTGTCCCCTGCAAGTGACATTTATTGCCCCACCTCCCGCCCCACCAAAACCCCTGATGTGCCGCCGCTGAATCTTTAACCCTTCGGCAACACCCGCGGCAAAAACGCGTTAACAGAGCGCAATCACTAATCATCCACGTTATGTCTTCGGCTTGACCACAATCCTCTCGACCACCGGAATGATAAATGTACCGAAAATAAGCGCTAGGAACCCGTAGACCGGGTTGTACCACCTCAGGTTGCTGAAGGGGCCTTCCGGGATAGCGAACACCCATACGGTAAAGGCAATTGTTGCTGCGACCGCTTGAAAGGTAGGTCGTGGTTTCATTGGGTCGTTTGTAGCGTAGAGAATCCAGAACGGCGTCAGTACACCCAGCACCACCACCAAACCCCAAAGCATTTTGGCGAAGGGGATGCCGGACGCTGCCTTCAGGGCGTTGTAGGCAGCTATGTACGCCGCAACAATCTCACCGGGAATATATCGAACCACCTTTGCCAAGTACGAGTCCTCTTTTATACTTGGGTCTGTTGCTGCATCAGCTGCCGTCGTTACGCGCGAGCGGAGTGTTTTAATCATCGCATTTCTCCTTTCTACTTTTTTGTGAGAGTAATTTGAGTTCAACTATCCTGCTGACCCTTCGCACCTAATGACTTGGTCAGCCGCGAGGCATCGCGTCGCTTGGAGCAGTTTGTTAGACACGCGGGTTTCATTCCGTTAATCACCTAAATGCAATCGCTCCGACAGACCGACTTTATCCGAAAGCAAGTGCCAGCGACGCCGCAAGTCGCACTAAGTCAGATAACAAATTGATCGCTTCAACGGCGTCCGTGAGCTTATTGGCTTTCTGTTTCACGCTTCCAGCCTCTGCCCTAAGGTCCTCAGCTATTTTTTCAAATAGCGGACCGGTGCATTGGAGTGCCTTTTTTTCGGACTTGACGTATGATAGCACCACTATGTTGCGGTCAGTCTGTACTTTTTCGCGTTCGGCATCTGTATTACATTTAGCACGTGCTTTAGGCAACGCCTCGTTCGCAGATTCAGCAGCATTTTCCAGAGCATCGAGGGCATCATCCTGTGTTAATTCCCCGTCGCGCACAATATCATCAATTATCATAGTCGACATGTTTACTTTCTTTTTCATAATTTTCTCCTTATTACTGGCTTATAGGTACACTTGTCTTTGCCTTGGAGAGCAGAACCGCAATGCTCCGGAGTTCAGCAGCAATCGTGCGCAAGCGAGCCAAATCGAGCGGTGCACCTTGCTCAAGCTTTTCATGCTCCTTTACAAGCTGTTTGAGAGCTTCGATACTATCATCGTAGCCTCTTTGAATAAGCTCTGATTTCATCTCGAGTCGTTTATCGATCACCTCTGTAAGGGCTTTCCCTAATTTCGAGTCGGGCTTTATCCGCTCAGCTACATCCTTCCGCACAGCCAATCCCGCATCTTCGCCAAAATCATCAAAAATGGGCTTGGGGTCATAAACTCCTTCATCCCACAGTATTTCAAACGCCGTTTTTCTATTCGAGAACAAAAACCTCCGGTATCTCACTAACTGCTTGCGAACCGATGGGTTTTCAAGAAGCTGTACAAGGGCATCAACTCTGGTTCGAGTCTGAATGCTTGCTTCCTTGATTTTAGCCTTTTGAATCTCTCTCGCTACAAGCCCGCCAATCTTTGATATGACCGCTGTAGCATCGCTCGATATAGGTGGCTTCTGTTTGATCTGTTTTGCATACTCGTTGATAGCACCGCTTAAATCTCCCAAGGCCTTTTCAGTTTGCCCCCCTGCATCCAAACCCGCCAATTCCCCAAACGCATCGTAGAGGTCGGCAAGCCTTTCAAAAACCAGTGACCGTTTTGTAAGCTCCTCCTGAATTTCTTCATAGTTTTTCAATATTTCTTGGTATTCGTTTGAATCTGTCGTGCCCATAAATCCATTCTGCAAAGCTTCGCAGTCTCGAGCGCGAAGGTACTCCTTATAAGAAACGAGAACGTTTTGTTGTGTCTGGGAAGCGGTGTCTCGGCCGGTTGCACTAAGAGACTTCGCGGCCTCAATGTTAACTGGAGAACAGGAAAAACTCAGAAACACAATAAGAAGCAAAAGCATCGACATCTGGATTTTGCTCAAAATACTCACCACAACTACTGACTTTGTAAACTTCATCTTTACTTTCTCCTTATCTCCTGGCTAATGATGTATTTTGTTGTTCTGCCAATACCATTATGTCCCCATCTATATCAAGAACCGCTTCCGGGCTGCCGAGTTTTTAAGAAAAACATATCGCTTCTGTCTTCGTCCCTTCGTCGACCTGTACTGCCGATAGCAAGACCGGCTCCGCGCCAGTCTGGTGCGGTTCGCAAAATCCATTATTAATAAGATGGCGTTCGAACTTTTGCGTAATGAGATGCAAAAATAAAATTTTTCTAAAATTTCCAGACTTTTCGACACTTTCTTCGCAAAAAAAGAGATGGTTTAGATACGTTTCGATATGTTTTTCACAAGTTTGGGCATGGTTTTAACACATTTCCAAATTTTGCCGCCTTTGCCCATAAACAAGCACCGTTGGCCGCTTTCAACGCATTTTATGAATCAAATTATCCCCTATAAAATTCCACAAATTTCGACAAATTTCCGATATATACAACATGGAAATTACTACATACAACCCGCCTCAAACCAAGCAATGCCCCTTTTGCGCCGAGACTATCCAGGCAGCCGCTGTCAAATGCCGGTTCTGCAATGAATTCCTTAACTCTAATAGAGCCAAGGCCTTACAAGCCAACCCCGCATACGATTCCCAGCCCGACAACGCTCAAAAAACAGCCGACGGCATCCTCTTTGTAGCCAGACCTTCCTTCTTGGCAATGACCGGCTCGGTAATACGAGGTCTTTTATTCCTCGCCCTCGCGGCCTTTCTGATACGCTACCCCATCGAAGAACTCTCGATCTTTCAACAGTCCGAACCCCTTGCCCCGCCGACAGTTACGTCACCTGAAACTGACGCAGCAGCCCCGGCCACGGACTCCGTAATCGCCGAAACCACCACCAAAGCATCTTCCAAACTTGCACTTAACGAACATCAGCTTGTACTGTTCCGCAGGTATCGGATTATTGCCGGCCTTGGCCTTGCGGCACTCGTTATTCTTATGCTCTTGACAAAAATGACCAGGCTCAAAACGACCTGTTACGAGGTCTCCGCCGACCGAATCGAATGGAGCAGGGGGCTTCTCGACCGAAAAGTGGACAATTTGGATATGTTTCGAGTTATCGACCTGAAAATGCGCAGAAGCCTGCTCGACTGCATCGTCGGCATAGGCACGGTAACGATAATAACGACCGACAAGACAGACCCCGAATTTACTTTTGAAAAGATACGAAACCCTCGCAAGCTCTACGATGTCATCAAGAAAGCCAGCCTCGAAGCCGACCGTCGCAGCAACGCCGTACACCTCGAATGAGAACGCCTGCCTTTTGAAATTAGGTTTGAAAGTTGAGGAGAACAACATTGTTTTCGAGATCGAGCACACCTGAAAAGCCCTGCAAGTTCTGCAGACAACCGATTCCAAGGAGGGCTTCAAAGTGTCCTCATTGCGGAGAATATCAAAGTGTTACAAAACATTTTAGGCATCCCACCTTCTTTGTAACATTCGTGTCGATGGTCGTATCTATATACAGCGCGAAATTAGCTTACACCTATAAAATAGACGCAAGCGACGCCTTAAGGGAAGCAAATACTGCCAAAGAACAGGCACTTCAGCAAAAAGAGCTTATTAAACTCTGGGCCAGCACCTTAGACAGCGTAAACATAAAAGACCCGGAACAGGGGATTAAATACACAAAAAAGATATTAGAGAAGGAGGAAAGCTGGCTGGCATACGATATACAGGGCAGCGCCTATAAAAGTTTAGCGAACAAATATAGAAACGAAGACAAAAAGAGAGAATATCTGACCAAGGCACGGGAAGCTTTTATAAAATCCAGCGAATTAAATAACTCGTCACGTTCGGCAGTAGAAGTCGCCAATATATACGCTTACTTTGACGAGGAGGAAAAGTGCAAAGAATGGCTGAAGAAGGCCCAGCAATATAACAACCAATTACCTACTTACGACAGCGCCTCAAAGTATGAATCGTTATTTAAGTACTCAAATAAGCCCTGGTTTGAAGAAATAAAATGGAAGGTGTATGAGTAAATTGGAGGAAGCAGGCAGCGGCAGTGCTGAGACTCGCGATTTACAATTGCCCTTCTAATTTCAGCAATCTTTTTTTCAAATTAACCCCACCCGAAGCGGAAAAGCCGCCGAGGCGACCATCGGCGCGGATTACACGGTGGCAGGGAATTATCAATGGCAACGGATTTTCAGCCATCACACCGCCAACCGCTCTTGCGGCGCCGGGTTTGCCGGTTATTTTAGCCAGTTGGCCATAACTTACCGTTTGGCCAAATTTTACGCCCCTGCAGATGGTTAAAGCTCGCTTGGCAAATAAGCCCAATCCATCCAGCACAACGGGAATATCTCCGAAATCTACGCGAACCCCCTCAAAATAAGCGGTTATCAGTCGCTGGGCGTTTTTGAAAAGGCCACTTTCATATTGGGAACCCGGAAAATTCTGCAAAAGCTGCGATTCGACCTTTTTGCGATTAGCTAATGGCAAACAAGTGCGCAAAAGGCCATTATCAGTAGCGGCAAGGCCGAAATAACCCCATTTTGTTTTGAAAATCGTATATTTTATTGTTTTTTGCATTTTTAGCCTTTAAGCACTCAAATCATATCTAATATACGCAAATTCATTGACGCAAGGGCAAATTTTTGTTAAAAGTAGTAGTTTTGAAAAAAATGGCTGAGTCTCCAACGGTTTGTTTGTATTTTTTGACGCCAACTTATGTCTATTGAAGAACTGAGAAACCAAATCAATAAACTTGACCTCCAGCTTGTAGAGCTACTTAATGAGCGTGCGCGCATTGTCGTGGAGATAGGCAAGCTGAAGAACAAGACCGGCAAACCCGTTTACTCGCCGGACAGGGAAAAAGAGGTTTTAGCCACGGTTACCAAGGCCAACAACGGTCCGCTGCCGGACAGGTGCCTGACAGCAATTTGGCGTGAGCTGATGAGCGGCTCTTTTGCTCTGGAAAGGCAATTGCGCATCGGCTATCTCGGTCCCGGCGGCAGCTTCAGCCATACCGCGGCGATGCTGAAGTTCGGCCAGAGTGTCGAGTACGAATCACTGGCCGATATCACAAGCATCTTTGACGAGGTTAGCAAGGGACATTGTGATTTGGGCCTTGCCCCGATAGAGAATACCACCGGCGGCGGCGTAATAGAAACGCTCGACGCGCTGATAGACTCAGACGTGAAAATCTGCGCCGAGGTTTTGATGGCAATTCACCACAGTCTACTGGCCAATTGCCCGCTGAACCAGGTAGAGAAGATTTACTCGAAGCCGGAAGTTTTCGCACAGTGCCGAAACTGGCTGAGCGCTACTTTCAAGGAGGCCAAGACTATTGCGGTTGCCTCCAGCGCCAAGGCCGCACAGATGGCGGCAGACGAGCCGAAGGCCTCCGCGATTGGCTCAGCAATAGCCGCGGAGTTATACGGGCTAAAGGTTATTTGTGAAAATATCGAGGATAACGCCAACAACATAACGCGGTTTCTGGTAATAGGGAAAGAAGACGCGAAACCGACCGGCGAAGACAAAACGGCCATCCTGTTCAGCACCGCACATAAAGCCGGCGCCTTAGCCGATGTGCTCGATGTCTTCAAGAAATACGATATCAACCTTACAAATATAGAATCCAGGCCAAGCAAAAAAAGGCAGTGGGAATACTACTTCTTTATGGATTTCCTCGGGCACAGAACGAATGAACACGTCCAAAAGGGACTGGAAGAATCGCGTAAGCATTGCCTGCAGCTTTCGGTATTAGGCAGTTTTCCAAGGGCAATAGAATTGCTTTAGTTGAATTTATAGTTTAGTTTACTGGCTTATTTAGGAGAATTTTGTGAGTTTTATGAGAAAGCCATTTGTGGCCGGCAACTGGAAAATGAACACAAACAGCCGCAGCAGCGTGGAGCTGGTCGAGGCGATTGTTTCCAAGACTTCATCTGCGGCAAAAAAAGGCGTTCACGTGGCAGTATGTCCGCCTTTCGTTTATATGCAGAACGTAATCGGCGCCCTTCGCCAATCGGGCGTTGCCGTCGGCGCTCAGGACGTTTATTACGAAAAAGACGGGGCATTTACCGGCGAGATAAGCACGGCTATGCTTAAAGATATCGGCTGCACTTATGTTTTGTGCGGCCATTCGGAACGCAGGCACGTGATTGGCGAAACCGATGAGTTAATAAATAAAAAAGTCGCCGCTGCCATAATTGGCGGGCTTTTGCCGATATTCTGTGTGGGCGAGCTGATTGAAGAACGCAAAGCATCCAAAACTGAAGAAGTTGTAACGCGACAGATAAAGAAGGGACTGGCCGGCTTAAGTGCCGAGAAGGTTTCCGCGATAACCTTAGCTTATGAGCCGGTCTGGGCCATTGGAACAGGCTTGACCGCAACGCCGCAGCAGGCACAAGAAGTGCATTCCATGATAAGGAAGCTGCTTGGACAAATGTACGATACCAAACTGGCTACCGGGATTCGCATTCTCTACGGCGGGTCGGT
>CAIYOL010000310.1 GCA_903927855.1 uncultured Planctomycetota bacterium | reverse complement strand
TGCCAAGTTCAAGTAATGTCAAAATCGATTTCTCTGCTTCTTTTATCCTCTCCTCGTTCAAAGTAGCTAAAAATGCCTTCCAGTTCTTGCCAAATGCAAAACGTTTTCCGTCTTTGACTTCCTTCTCAAATTCGTTCATGGATGTCCTTTCATGTGTTTTTTTTTAACACGGAATACGCTTTCAAACTTTCCACGATGTCAAAATCTTTTCCCGACCATAACGGACGCGGTTATCTGAATTCAGCATAGTAGCGGTTATCAATATGCCTTTCACGAGCTTGTACCCTTCCTGATTTCTAATACCAGCATTGGCGCAAGCATTTCGATAGTCATGGGTTGCAGCAAGCCAACAGCATTGATGCCAAGAGAAACCAATTTGGCAACAAAACGCGGCAATCGCTTGTCGAGTCTGAGAATCCATGGAGACATGGCGCCGAAAGGATAAGCGCAAACTCTTTCAACATCCGACGATTCTACTAGTGCCACCAAAACGCAAGGTTTCATTATTTCCAGATTATGCAAAGCCATGCTTGGTGCATCACACCAGCGTTGTAACGAACCGTATATTCCGCCGTAATTCGGAATTACGATCAATGCCACCCCGCCAGGCCTAACCAAGTCAAGATGTCTTTGCACTACGGGTTGCACGTTGTCGAAATGCTCGATAACCCCAAAACTCGTAACGACATCAAAAAAGGCTGGCGGGAGGTGATGATTGAAAAAGTCATCATGGTACAAATTGACTTTCAGCCCTAATGCATCGAACAATGCGCGGCATTTAGCTATCCCAGGTTCTGAATAGTCAAGGCCGTTAACTTCCGCTTTCAATACGCTAGCGACCCAAGCCAACATTTTCCCGGGGGCGCACCCAATCTCAAGGTAACGGCTACCCGGCCTAACATGCCTTTTAAGCAACCGCGTGACATTTAAGACTCCAACATTAAGCTTGGATGGAAGCCTATTCTTAATCGGTTCCTGTGAAATGGCCTCCCAATAGTCCTTTTCAGTTTTGCGCCTATCGTTATTTAGCATTGTAATTCACTTGCAAAACAGATTTTTATCATATATGGCTATTGTACTATACTATAACTAAGCATACATTTTTCTTTTCTGTACAACACCGCAACAAGAATAAAATGTGCGATTAACCCTAATAAAGCTGCGCTCAGAACAGCAAACGCCAGACCCACACCGCCATAAGAACGGACAAGGTAGTAGGCAGCCACAACCAGAAACATCTCTCTTGGGATAACTATTCCCAGAAATTGAGACCAAGTTTTTTCACTGGCTAGAATGTATTGATACAGGGCAATTGCCAGAGCATCAAAAAGGCTGGAGGCAAGCAAAAACCATAGAATAAAATTTCCACCCCAGAAATCCCTGCCAAAAAGTTGAAGAATTGGCCGCCCTAATATACCAACAAAAAGGACGCCAGCCAATGATATGAAAAAGATGTACAGCACATTGAATCTAAAAATCCGCTGATAGCGCGCCACATCCCCTTTGCCTTTCTCATTATTCAGCACCGAAAACCCGACATTGTGCATTACACCCGGTAAAAACATCACCAGCGTGCGCAGACTGAAGGCGGCACTGTAAATCGCCATTTCACCGTATCCACCAGGTTGACGAACCAAGAATGAGTTGGCAAGCCAAATCATTGGCGGAGAGTAGCATTGCGCGATTGCGGCAGGCAGCACGAACTTAAAGACAATCTCCTTTTCCTGACTCAGACTGCCGCGGTACTGGGGCACAATACCATGCATGCGACTTTCGAGCCGAAGCCACCTGCTGTGAATAGCACAACGGATAAAAGCGCTTATGCTAAGTCCAATTATAGTGCCATTCAACCCTCCCCACCACGCACCGAGAGAAATGGCAACCACGGCCACAATCCCGCTTGCCACGCCTGTTTTTGCCAGACTGCCATAAGCTTCCAGACCGGAAAGTGCTCCTGTCTGATATCCGTTTATCGTAGAGAAAAAGACGAACCCCGATCCTATCATCAGTGCGCTTGCAAGGTGCGGGGCTTTGAGCATATTGCTGGCCAAACAGGGTGCCAGACTAATAAGCAGTAATGCTCCTACTCCGGCCATCATTGTAGAGACAAGTACACATAAACCCATGATTCGTCCGGCCCTCTCTGTATCACTGGATCGATACTCTGCAATATATTTTGAAGCGGTGTATCCAATAGCAAGTTGTGATAAAGTAACCACTGTCAGCAGTGTGCTCTGTACCATCGCATACTCGCCAAAAATTTGCTTCAGGAGAATGCGAGCGACGATAATGTTGACAATCAATGTGCTGCCTTGATTGAACGCAACGGCAATAAAATTCAATGCCGTACCCTTCATCAGCCTGTCTCGAAGTCTCATTATTTACCCTGTAATAGTCTATTGTATGATCGGGTAGGCAACCATAAATGCACGTAGCTGCACAAAGCTGTAACAGAAGGCAATTATGGAGAAGAGGAGAATAAAGCCATTCCATTTTTCACTCATTTTTGTCAGTATTATCGGGAGTATACAAAACACCAGAAGAATCATAGGCATAGCGAGGTATGCATCGAAAAAATATGGATGGATTATTACGCCTTGGCTGATAACGAAGGCCACTGGAAAGTATATACATAGCAGGGAAGAGATAACTATAGCTGTATAGTTGTCTTTTATATATTTATGGAATCCTAAAATGAAAACAAGCAAGCCCACTCCTCCGCCGTAAAGGAGAAATCGCCAGTCCACGTCCAACTTCAGTCTAAGCCCAGAGCCCCAAAGAAAACGTTTTGCGAGCAGTGCCCAGTGGTCTTTGTAGTATACGGTAGAACCGTCAAGCCCGGTGCGGAACCAGAATCCGCTTCCTGTCAGCTCTGCATTCGGGAAGTTGATCTTTACTATAAGCAGTTGAGCGGCGATAATAACCATGGCAAAGATGGCGGGGTATATAGTTATTTTGTGCCAATTCTTTTTAAAGGATTCCCTGTTCCCCAAGAGTATCCATATTAAGGCGAGGAATATGAAGAAAAGGCCGACGGTCGGCGGATCTATATAGAATGCGAAGAAACCGCAAGTCGCGGCGTATATATTTTTCCTTCTGCTCGGGTTTTTCTCATGGTATATATCCTCCAGCAGAAGGATGAACATGAGCAAAAATGGCGCGGCAATGGTGGATGGGCAGACCTCCCAAAAATAGAAAAGATTTACCGGGAAAGTCTGATATATAAGCTGGCAGGAAAGTGCCGCCAGCATGGTTTGCAGCGGGGGCATATCTGCCTTTTTTGCCAAACGGTAGGCAAGCAGTCCAAGCAAGGCGGATGATAGAAGCACAAAGAACTGATTGTGATATTTCATCAATGTGTTGCTGAACTTTCCGGTAATGCTCATGTATATTCGTTCCGCAATGTTGGCAAACATGATATATCCCATGGGGTAAGAGCGGTATATCTTAATCACCGGCTCATCTGCCTTAGGCGGATCCCAATAGTACTGAGCATTCTTGTCTGTAGCCCATATCCACAGCCCGCCATGCTTAAAATAGCCGCGGTCTTTCCAGAACTGGATGAGCAGGTTATATCGCTCCGGCGTGTTTTTTATCAAGTCAGCTTGAGTCCTGTTGTGTATGGTAGCGAATAGCAGGCTGTAGATGAACAGCCCCATGACAATCAGGAATGTAAAGGTTCGCCTGCCTCCATCGGAGGCGTATTTTTGAATCCGCTCGCACAGGCTGTATATCCTGCCGAAAAGTGAAAAACTGCCTTTGTTTTTATGATCCAACTTGTGTACTCCTGCTGTTGCCAGCACCATTTTTTTTAAACAGGTATATTTTCATCCCGTTAGGTACTGCAATATCAGCCCTCGGAATGGAGAGGAGCGGGCTGTAAGACAGACCCAGTATATGT
>CAIYOL010000309.1 GCA_903927855.1 uncultured Planctomycetota bacterium | reverse complement strand
TGCCTGGGCATCATAAGAACTTTGGCAAAAATGGTATCCGCCAAAATGGAGGGGGTGATTTACCTCGATGCTTTTTTCTGCAACAACGTTTCCATTTTTGACGACCTGAACATCACTTATGTAATCCCGGACGGATTCGGGCTTATAATATTCAATTCGGAAATCCTTAAGTTTTATATGGAAGGGCAATTCCTTAATCTGGTCGCTGTCCTCCAGCCTGACGCGGTTCTCAGCATCTCCTTCAAAGATTATCATTTGACCTGTCTGGATTTTATCAGTTCCGAAAAACTGGTTTTGGATTTTAAGGCCGGCGCCGGAGCCCCAGAGAGCGCCCGCGAGAACGAGAATGCAGCCGCCGTGCATCAGAAAGAGGCCGGGAAGGCGAACCGGCCGGGGAAAAACCACAAAGACCGTTACCAAAAGAGCCATTAAAGTCAGCCAATAAGCGGATAACGCCGGTGAGTTAAAAAAGGTTTTTGCCTGGTATGGACCGAGAAACGCGCCGTAAACAGACAGAAAAATCAATAATACGACCATCGCCAGAGCAACCCACATCACGGCACGTCCGAATTTGTCTTTAGAGACTTCCTTTACACCCATCGTTAGAGCAATCCGGCAATTGTTTTACTTGACAAACTATGCCAAATTGTGCATAATATACAGAGTATACGAGTTTTATAATCCAAATATAGGGAGGACACTCGGTGCTTTTGGTTGTAAAACAAAACGGTCGAACTGTCAATGAATTTCGGTTCACCAAGGGGCCTGTTTATATAGGCAGAAGTGAAAAAAGCCAGGTTCCCCTGCACGACGGAACGGTTTCAAGACAGCATGCGGTAATCTTCAACACCCAGGACGGAAAATGGATGGTCGAAGACCTCGACTCGGCTAACAAGACATACCTGAATGACAAGGCGATTCACAAGGTTGAGATTAAAACCGGCGATTGTATTCGTATAACCGACCATATTATCGAAATCAATCTCAAAGATGGTGATGGGGCTGAGAAGCTAATTCACTTGGAAGATACACTCGCAGCAACTGCCGCGCCAATCAGCGCACCTGCTGCACCAGCCAGCGCACCTGCTGCACCAGCCGGCACGCCTGGAGCCCCACCCGGCGCCCCACAAATTTTCGAAAGAAAATTAGATACTGCGGACGCTCCTGCTATAAGATTGCCGGCCCATAGAATAACGGAACTCCTACGGGTCAGCGAAGCAATCAGCAAAGCAGCTAATCTGGATGAACTGCTGCTGGCCTTATTGGATATTACAGCAAAACAGCTTGGTACATATCATAGTTGGTGTGCATTGAGAAACACGCCTACAGGCCCAATGACACATCACGCCGGCAGAACCCGAGAAGGCCAAACGCTGGAACTGGGCAGTGTAAAACTTAATGAAAAAATCAACGAGGCGATTGAGAAAAGCCACTTTCTGCTTTTTATCTTTTCGAAAGATATGACCAAGGATGAAAAAGGCCAGATTCGCTCCGTGGTGATAGCGCCTATTGTAGGCCCGGCAGGCTGTTTCGGCGTGTTATATGCCAATAACACTTTTCGCGATGAACACTACAGCCTCAGTGATTTGGACTATCTTATGCTTCTCGGAATGCACATAGCCGCTGCAGTGCAAAAGCTCTAAATTCTCAAATCATTTCCTTTTGTATTTGCCGATTAGCTGTCCCTGCCCAAGAACGTGCCCTTCCATTGCCTTGAGCAATTCGCCTTTTTTAGCGCCGGCGGCCAAATCGAGCTTCGTATCGAGTGCATAAATCTTAAAGAAATACCTGTGTGTGCCGCTCGGCGGGCACGGTCCGCCGTAGCCAACCCTGCCGAAGTCGGTTGTGCCCTGTCTGGCGCCGTTAGGCAAAGTCTTATCCGCAGGAATGTTTTCCTCGAGCTTTCTGGTATCGGCCGGCAGGTTAAACAAAACCCAATGCACCCACGTACCCACCGGGGCGTCGGGGTCGTCTGATATAAGAGCGATACTTTTTGTGCCATCCGGTACCGCATCCCATCCCAAAGGCGGTGAAATATCCTGGCCATCGCAGGTGTACTTCGACGGAATCATCCCCCCCTCGGCAAAAGCTGAACTTGTAATTTTCATTTCCATAACTTTACCTCCTTTTTCATCCTGCTGCGCTAGTTCAACAGCCTGAATTGTCGAATTTGTCTCAAGCAATTCACAAACACACCATAACAAAGGCGCCTGCCCATGCAGGTCTCCTGACGATTTTGGCCTGTTAAGATAGTATTCGATATTGTCCCCCTGCCCCGTGCCGGCACATATATCCGCGAGGTTCCCCTCTCCATCGAGGTGCGAACAAAGCGCGTCCCAGCCCTTTTGCGCAGCGAGGCGATATTTGTCGCCTTTGAGCCAGCCGTTTTTAACCCCAGTAATCATCGCATATGTGAACATCGCGGTACACGAGCTTTCCTCCCACGCCGGCTTGTAGTCGATCAACTGGCGCCACATTCCATCTCCGGACTGATATTTCAAGAGGGTTGCCATCATTTTGAGATACCCATTCATAATCAGTCCTCTTTGCGGATGGTTCTGCGGCAGAGATTTGAGAACTTCGGCCAGTGCCGACGCCACCCAGCCGTTCCCGCGTCCCCAATAAAAAGGATGTTCGGGGCCGTGGTAAAACAGGCCTGACGGCCGCTGCAGCTTTTTCAGATAAGCGGCGGTTTGCAATGCGGCCCTGTCCGCGTACTTGATTTCGCCTGTCGCCCTGTACGCCTGCATCTGCAGCATACCGACCATATACATATCATCAATCCACCAGCGGGTCTGGTTAGTTAAACCATCCTCATTCGGGTCCTGCCACTGCCTGTCCGCAAAAGCCAAGCCCAGCTCAAGGAATTTTTTATCGCCGCCCCGCATGAATATTTCCAGCGGCAGAATCCCTATAACAGCCTGGTCAACGTGCGGCTTTTTTGAAATAAGTCCGTTTGTGTCGAACACGCCGCCATAGCGTTTGTTTAGTTCAGCCAAAAGTTCTTTATCACTGGACAGAGCCGCAAAACGGTATGCACTATAGCTGGCACAGGCCTCGGCGTAATGGAGACCTTCGTTTCCATAGAGCATATAATCTTTGCGGTTAAGCAGATTTTTGACTAAGCGCGATCCTATTTCTGCCGGTGTCTGGTCCTTCTTGTAATTAATCAAGCCTTTGCTCGCCGAGGCGGATAAAACAAATAAGGCAAGTATCACAAAATAAGAAAACAAATATTTTTTCAAATGAGAAACCATAGCAAATCTTCCTTATACCATTCAAACCTCAATATTCCACGGCGTAGGTCAACCGCCGATTATCTCAGCCAGTTTCCCCTGCAGCAGAAATGCCAAGGAAACAACTGCAATCACCCACATAACGGGTTTGACCTCGCGGACTTTGCCGCACACGGCCTTTATCACAACAAACGATATGAAACCAAATGCCAGCCCCGTGCTGATGCTGTAGCTAAGGGCTATCATTACCATAATGATAAAGGCCGGAAACGCCTCTTCCATATTCCTGAAGTTGATTC
>CAIYOL010000308.1 GCA_903927855.1 uncultured Planctomycetota bacterium | reverse complement strand
GGTCCACCGAGCGACACCGGGAGACACTTGTCAACGAGGCCTGCCTGCCAAATCGCCCCGTTCGTGTTCGCGTGCGTGCCGTCATAGGTGCGCCAGTTATTTGCTGGATTCATGTCCGGGTTCCGATAATCCATGTCCACCAGCCAGTCGTAGAATGCACTGGTGCGGATTCTGGAATTTACGTTCGTGCGGAAGTAGTTGTAATTGGAGTTCGCGCTCCATCCGTAACGGTCCTGAATTGTAAATGCGCGGATGTCAATATTGCTTTTGTTGAGACTTTCGGTGACGGCATTAAGCCTGCCTGGTCTGTTTTCGATAAATATGGTCAGTTGTTTTGCCATAGCTTTTGACTCCTTAGAATTTAGGTCTTAAATCCAGAACACGCTTTGCCTTGCCTTCGGAGATAGGCAGAAAACCAGGTTCGTGGAGTTCAACAATCGGATTAATCACGATGGAAGCACGAAGGTCGTCCTTGATTCTTCCCTTTAGTCCGTCGAGCTGTCTGGCGTCACCCAGGAACATTTTCGAATAGATTTCGACTTTAACAATCAGCTTGTCGATGGCGCCGTCTTTTTCGACCTGGATGAGGTAATTTGTACCGACCTCATGGATTTTCATAATGACTTCTTCAATCTGGGACGGAAAGACATTGACGCCGTTGATAATCATCATATCGTCGGTTCTTCCCATGATTCTCGAAAGCCGGCGATGAGTTCTGCCGCATTCACAGGTACCTGGTATAAGAAAAGCAAGGTCTCTTGTGCGATATCTCAGAAGCGGGGTTGCGGCACGGATGAGATTTGTAAAGACGACTTCCCCCTGCTGACCCTGCGGAACTTCCTCTCCCGTTTCAGGGTCGATGATTTCGACGAAGTAGCCGTCTTCCCAGATATGCAGGCCTGTTTTGTAGATGCACTCAAAGGCGACGCCGGGACCGTTCATTTCGCTAAGGCCATAAGAGTTGTAGGCGTCGATTTTCCAGAGGTCTTCGAGCTTGAGACGGACATTTTCCGAGTGAGGTTCTGCGCCGATATATGCTTTCCGCAAAGACAGGTCGCTTACGGTTAAATTGCTTTCAGGCAGTACCGAATGAATGTGAAGCAGATAGCTTGGCGTAACATGAACAACGGTGGTGCCGAAATCCCTCATAAGAAGAAGCTGTCTTTTGGTGTTTCCGCCGCTTGCGGGGATGACGGTCATACCGACTTTTTCGGCGCCGTAATGGAGGCCCAGACCGCCTGTGAAAAGGCCGTAAGTCATCATGTTCTGGAATATATCGCTTTTGGTTGCCCCTGTGGCAATGATGCTGCGAGCGAGCAAGTCTGTCCAGTTGTCGAGGTCCTGTCTGCTGTAGTAAATAACGGTCGGTATGCCCGTGGTGCCGCTTGAGGTATGAATTCTTATGACATCATCCATATCGACCGCTAACAGACCCCGTGGAAAGTTCTGGCGGAGGTCGTCTTTTGTGGTAAAAGGAATTTTTTTGAGGTCTTTGAGACTTTTTATGTCATCGCCTGAATTGATGCCGACTTTAGCGAATCTTTTTTTGTAAAACGGCGTCCTGATAGAAAAATTGACGATTTCCCTGAGCCGCTTTAGCTGAAGCTCCTCGAGGGCCGGTCTTTGCATTGTTTCAATTTCTTTGTTCTGATAAGGTATCTGCATTTAATCCTCGATAAAAATAATTTGGAATAGCCCTCAGCAAAAACGCTGTCGTATTAGAGGTCTTCGATTTCCTTTTTAGTGACTATTTTGATATTGCTGCCGATAAGGATTTTTTGCGCCTTGTCTGTATTTTCGAATCTGAATACGAGAATAGCCTTGTCGGAGAATTTTTCTACAAAGCCATACATATACTCGACACTGATATCGTTATCTACGAGTATTTTGAGGACAGCCGCAAGGCCGCCCGGCTGGTCAGTGACTTCCACGGCAACAACTTCGGTGATGTTGGCGACGAAGTTATTCTGCTTTAGGACTTTTACGGCCAGGTCGGACTTGTCAACAACGATTCTCAGCACACCGAAACTTTCGGTTTCAGCGATTGTGAGTGCATAGATAT
>CAIYOL010000307.1 GCA_903927855.1 uncultured Planctomycetota bacterium | reverse complement strand
CCCCGTCGTTTTGCCACCTTTCCTGTCTTCCGACAGGAATACAAGGGGGTTGCGGGGGGAAAGTCTCTCTTGAAAGGAAACTTTTTAGAGGAATTACCAATGAGCGGTTTCCAATAACCAATTGATACTGTTTATAACTTATTTCTCTGTGTTCTCTGTGGCTTAAGCAACGGAAGCGGAGATTGTCTGCGCTGAGCGGAAAAATCAATCAAAATGAAGTTAATTATGCGAAACGAACCCAATTTTCAAAAAAGTCAAATATTTATAACCGCAATAAAGACAATGAATTACAACAAAAAATGCGAATTGGACACTTGGTCAAAACGAACCCAATCAAACCCAACCTGTGGTGAGCATGTCGAACCCACCTGTGGTGAGCAAGGTCGAACCATTTATGGTGAGCCTGTCGAACCAACAAAGCCAATTCAGACAGCGTTATTCGACCTCAGCTATATCGCCTCGTGGACTACCGACCAGATAAATCTTATTTTTGCCGCTGCGCTTCGCTTCCAGCAATGCCTTGTCCGCCTGCTCGAAAAGCTCATCTGTTGTCGCCCCGTCGCGAGGGAAACTGGCCAGTCCGCCGCTTATGGTCAGAATGCCTTTACCTTCCGGGCCGAGCAGATGCAGCTCCGCTTTGCCCAATTCTTTTCTAAATCGTTTCGCTATAAAAATCGCCTCTTTGGGGTGGTCAGCCGTTATCGAGCGCCTTTCGGTCTCTTCCACAGACAGCTTTCTCCGCGGGTCGTCCCAGAAAACAACAGCGAACTCATCCCCGCCGATTCTGCCTACGACATCGTGTCCCCGGCAGCACCGCCTCATCAAAACAGCAGCTTGTTTTAAAACTTCGTCGCCGGCTTTGTGACCATAAACATCGTTGTAACGTTTGAAGTCATCGATATCGAAAATAAGCAGCGTCACCCTCCCGTTTTCACCTCTGGCACGGGCTATAACCTGCCTGGAAAACTCCCAAATATATCTTCTGTTCTTCAGGCCGGTCAAATCGTCCTCCGTGGCTAACTTCTCAAGCTGTCTTACCCTTTCACTCGCTGCATCAATAGCAACAGGAGCGCCCACGCCGACAGGGGAAACGGATTCGCGGAATCTATCTGTCTGAACCGGACAAATCAAATAGTCATCCGCCAAAGCTGCACCGTTGAAGGCGGAACTAACCATCTGTAACGCAGCCGGCTCTTCGTACACTTGCGCCAGAAGAATAATCTTCGCATTGCCATTTACAGCCCTTAAGGATTTCAGAGCCGAAGCTAACCTACTCGACACCCCCGACATTACAACAGCGATTGCCGCGAAGTTGTTCTTCGAAGCCATCTCGATTGCATCAGGCATATTGGTCTGTATTTCACAGGCCGCCCCCCACTGCTTCGCTTTGCGAAGCAAAGCGGTGGGGGCATCGGCATCTGAAAAAACCCCGTTAATATCGCCTATCAGCAAAATTTTCCGACCGGCAGAATCTGGCAGACAAACAGTTCCCATTTAGCTAAACCCCAGGCACTCCTCACAAAAAAACGGTCAATTATCACTTCTTATGATAGCAAAATCCGCAGAAAAGTCAACCGCAGACAATTGACGATTGGAACTGGCGCCACGCAGTGAAATGCTGCTTCGCAGAACAGCAAAGGTATCAAAAATAATCAATCCTTGGGCAGGTTATCGAGATTTTTTTTGGCCTGCTCGGCGTAAAAACTATCAGGATATAAATTGATAAAGCTGGTTAAAAGTGCTCTTGTCTCGGCCAAATACTTCTTCTTATGTTCCGGATTCGACTCGCTCTGATATAAACCAATCTTCAAACGGGCCAGTTCGTACAATGCCTGCATCCCGCCGTCGCTGTCCTGGTATTTCTCGTGCAACTGAGACAATTCATCGGCACGCAGCTGCTCATCGGCAACAAGTTTCGCCCGCGCCAGCAGGATATTATCGCGAAGCGGGTCGCTGCTGCTCATCTGGCTCAGTAATGCATCAAGGCTTCGTGCGTAGTCACCGGAGTCATGCGGGTTTAACATAACAAATCTGGCCAGGCGCTGCTCTGCTTTCGGCTCATCGATTCGATTTTCTATTCCTATCAGACTCCGCAACTGATGCAATTTTGTTTGCAGCTCGGTCAGCTTAAACACCGTCATCACCGAATCTGCGGGCCTCTGAAACAGACTAAAGAATCCGTCTTCCTGCGTTTGCTTCTTTTCAAGCAGTTTCAATCGCTCAACCGCCATATTCTCTGCCTCTGCAAGAAGTTTGTCTGCCTGCTCAAAGTCACGCTGGCCTGCTAAGAATTTGGCCAGGCGCCATCGTGCTTCCAACGATTCCGCGCTGTCACCGAATTCCGCGTACAGCCATTCCCAACTGTCTTGTGATCGCTCGTATGGGTAATCGCTGTAAAAATGCAACGTTTCTTTCTGTTCAAACATTTCTGTGTCGAAACTGTATTCACTCAGAAGTGCTTTGTAGTAGAGCGCTATAGGCATCCGTCGGCTGGTGGGACGCCGGCTTATAAAGGTATCGTACTGGGCGGCCAGCCATCGTTTTTTCGCCTGGTAATTTAGCTCCGGCGGCACTGTAAACCACCACGGCCAACGGCCGCGACCCAACTCGTCCTCAATCTTCTCTTTCAATTTCGCACGAAGCGGTATCGGTTCGGTTGGGTAAAACAACATCTCAAGATACCTTCTCACTCTGACAGAAGGCTGGGTTACCATTTCGTCCAGCAATTCTCTTATACTGTGGTCATGAAATTCGATTGCCTGCTCCGGATTATTCTTGGCTACATAGAGCTGGTAGTCTAATTCATCAAAGCCTATTCTTATCTCAAACGTCACAATAGCCAGCAAAATGAAAACGCACGTAACAACCCACACCACCCCAGGCCGATAACGCGTAAAATGACCTATCCCAATAACTAATCCCGCTATACCTAAACCGACAAGCCACGCACAAATCCATGGCGTAAAAGAAAATCCCCACTTAATAGGTTCCACCCCCCTTGCACCGCCGAAGTATGCCCAAAAAGCAAGTTGCGGTGCCGTACATAATACTATCGCAACAAAACGCGAACGAAAACGAAGTGGGCGACACGCCACGGCAAAACAGCTCAACAAAAGGCAAATTGCAAAGACCGGCAAATTGGCCACAAAAAATACCAACAATATAAAAGGCAAACTGTAGCGGAAACTCATAAGCTGCGATATCAACACCGGCACAATCGCCAAAATACCCATAAGCAGCCCCAAAACAAGAATCTGCCATGGATATTCAAATATGCTTAGACCGGTTGTGACAGACTGCCCCATATACCAAAGCTTGGGAGAAATCACTGCCTGAAAGTCAAACGACCAGAATGAGCCCGTCAGCACTTTCGACCAGAAAGCCACGCTCAACCCAAACACCGCTACTGCAAGAAGCCAGCATCTCTGAACATTTGCGTGGCTGTAGCGCAGCGTAGGCCCCACCGACAGAAAAGTCTTCGAGGCCACTATGGGCGTTTTTTCGGTCTCTTTATTATCCATAACTCACCTTGTCGTGAGCCGGGGCACGAGCAACGGATGACGACTTATGTCCCTTCGCCGCTGCTGGCAAGATAAATGACTTGTTCCGGTGTCAGCTTGTCTATTTCTATCGACATCGATTTCATCTTCAGCGTACTTACCTGCTGCTCTATCTCCATCGGGACATCGTGGACCGCAACGGTAAGTTCCCCCTGTTTTTTCATCACATATTCGGCTTCTAACGCCTGCGTGGAAAAACTCATATCCATCACACTTGCAGGATGACCTTCAGCGGCTGCGAGGTTAATTAATCGCCCTTCAGCCAAAAGATAAATCCGCTTGTTATTTCTCAAAACATATTCATCAACATGTCTGCGCACCCCGCGGTTCACCTTCTTGCTCATCTTCTTAAGGGCCGGTATATCTATCTCAACATTGAAATGTCCGCTGTTGGCAACAACCGCCCTGTCTTTCATCGCCCGGAAGTGCTCCGCCCGAATAACGCTTTTATTGCCCGTAAGCGTTACGAATAACTCGCCGACCTTCGCCGCTTGCGCCATCGGCATTACCCCAAAGCCGTCCATCGCCGCCTCAAGCGCCTTGACCGCATCAACTTCCGTGACAACGACTATGGCTCCCATACCTCTGGCCCGCATAGCAAAGCCCCTGCCGCACCAGCCGTAACCTGCCACTACGACCTTCTTGCCTGCCATTAGAAAATCCGTCGCACGAATAATACCGTCGACTGTCGACTGGCCCGTCCCATAGCGATTATCGAAAAGGTGCTTGGTCGCAGCATCATTTACCGCAATGACCGGAAACTTTAATTTGCCGGCATTTGCCATCGCCCGCAATCGGATGACCCCCGTCGTCGTCTCTTCCATACTCGCAATAATCCTGCCCGCATCTTTCTTTCTGCTCGTATGCAGCTCGTTTACCAAATCCGCCCCGTCATCGAACGTAATCACCGGCTTATGGTCTATCGCCGCATGGATATGTTTGTAATACGTCGCTCGGTTCTCGCCGCAAATGGCAAAGACCGGTATCTTAAAATCCTTTACCAATGAGGCCGCCACATCGTCCTGTGTGCTCAGCGGATTGGAAGCGCACAGAACAACATTTGCCCCTGCTGCTTTCAATGCCCTCGCAATATTAGCTGTCTCAGCGGTTATATGCAGACAAGCCGAGACGTTTTTGCCCTTCAACGGCTTCTGTTTAGCAAACCGCTCCCGTATCTGTGCAAGGACCGGCATATCGTTGTCAGCCCACAAAATCCGCCTCTTCCCTTCAGCCGCCAGCGATAAATCAGCTACGTCATATTTCATTTATTGACCCTTTCAATATGCAGATAGAAGTGATAACTATACCGCCGCAGCGCGAATATTGCAACCCTTATTTCCCGCTGCTCATTTAGCTTGACTTTTTTCGTCATATAAGTAAAAATTTATGCGGAATCGGTTCTTAATCACCAATAAGGAACATTATTATGAACGCTAAATCAGGATTGTTTATTATGGCCATAACGACATTAATTACCCCTCTCTGTTCTGCAGAAGACGCTAACATTGCTGCAAAGATAACGCCCGCCGCCGTAGACGCCCGCATCGCCGAAATTAGGATGGGCGACATCATAATAAAAACCAAACCGGGTGCTGATGTTAACGTCCAGCAGGTTCGCCACGGATTCCTCTTCGGCGCTGCCATTCCGGACAGTCTCGCCGAAAAAAGTACTGACACTATGTCGGCCGAAGATAGAAAGATGTTTCTGAAGGTCTTAAGCGAGAACTTCAACTACGCCGTTCACGAAAACGCCCTCAAATGGTACGATTGCGAGGCCGAACCAAATGTCGTCGATTATTACAGGGCCGACAGAATATGGGAAATCTGTAAGGATTATAATATCCCGATGCGGGGCCACTGCATTTTCTGGGAGAAAGACAAATACATTATGTCCTGGCTTAAACCACTCAATAATGACCAGCTCCGCGCAGCAGTCCACCGCCGCGCAATCGACGTCACAAAACACTTCAAAGGCCGAATCAGTGAATTCGACCTCAACAACGAAATGGTTCACGGCGACTTTTTCCGCCGCCGCCTCGGCTACGGCATAGTCAACGAAATGGCCTATATGGCTATGGCCGGTAATCCCGATATCACTCTCTTCGTAAACGACTACGGCATCCTCGTCGAGGGTGGATACAATGCTGCAACTTACATAACCCAAATCGAGAACCTCCTCGCAATGGGCGTCCCCATCGGCGGCATCGGCTGCCAGGGACATTTTGTCGCCACAAAGGCCGCCGGCAAAGCCCCCACTACCCCAGAGCACGTCCAGAAAACCCTCGACCAGCTCGCCAAGTTCAATCTGCCGATTAAAATCACCGAATGTCTTTTCATCGGTGACAACGAACAGGATAAGGCTGACGCCCTGCTAATGTTTTTCCCGATTTGCTTTGCCCACCCGAATGTCGAAGCCATTATAATTTGGGGCTTTTGGGAGCAGGGCCACTGGATGCCGCAGACTGCTATGTGGAAAAAAGACTGGACCCCCACCCCGCAGGTAGAGGCTTATCGCGACCTCGTCTTTAACAAGTGGTGGACTAAAACTGCCGGCAAAGCCAACAGCAATGGCACTTTCAAAACCCGCGCATTCTACGGCGATTACATAATCACCTCAAACGGCGTCGAAAAGAAAGTCTCCCTCACCAAAAAAGATAAATCATTACAGGTATCTTTCGACTAACAACTAACGACCCGCGACCAATTTGCCCAGAATTTTCGCCTCCTGTGACATACGTATGTCACAGTCCTCCAAAAATATCTGGCCTTATAGTCTGCTCATTCCGAATATAACATAAGGGGAATCCGTCTTCGGCGGGCCCGCCCCAAAGGCGAGGTCTCGCTGAAGACGGAAAAGGTATATTATTATGGATTTTACGGTAGTAAGAGTGATTTCCGGCGACACTTTCGAGGTCTCGCCCAATTGGAACTGGAATGACCAGACCGGCCGCACCGTAAAAGTCAACGGCTATGATGCTCCCAAGCAGGGTGAGCCCGGCTTCGAGCCCGCAAAATATAAACTCGAAAAACTGCTCCTCAACGAACAAGTCGAATTGAAAGAACTGCTCAAACTTCCCTCCGACCGGCTGCTCGCCGATGTCAAATACAACGGCCTTAACCTCGCCGACTACTTCTACGAATACAAAATCAGTTAAACCCCCTTTTAAAATTGGCTTTGTTTGGGTTCGTTTTGACCAAGTGTCCAATTTTAATTTTTCGTTGTAAGTCATTGTTGAAACTGGGGTTACAAATATTTGACTTTGTCCTAAATTGGCTTTGTTTGGCATAATTTTGTTTGTTTTGATTGATTTTTCCTTTCTGCGCAGAAAATCTCCGTATCAGCCACAGAGAGCGCAGAGAACACAGAGAAATAAATTATAAAAGTATTAATTGGTTATTTGAAACCACTCATTAGTAATTCCTTTCAAGAGTTTCCACTTTGAGAACCCCGATGGGATAGCAAACTGCGCATCCCACGGGGCAAGCGTCCTTCTACAATTAGGGTGAACTTGCGCGTTTGATGCGAAAATTATGGGATTTTCGTAGGAGTAGTTTGGGCTAAGTCATTGTTGCGTAAGGAGTAAAAATTTTCTGCAATTTTCAGTTTTTGGTACGGAGGTACCAACGTTTTTGATTGAACCTCCTTCGTTGAAGCTACGAAGGACAAGTCAGTTTTTTGCCACAGATGAACACGGGATTAACACTGTTTCTCTGCCCAACAATATATTATATAGTCATGCTGTTTGAGGAAGATTTTGATATAATGATGCAATTAGAAGGCTTGGTTGCATAGCCAGGCGTTTAATACCTGCTGCGACGGTGCGATGGCACGGCGGGTGGGAAATGTCGATATAATTTTGGGTTTTTATAGATTGGGAAAATAAGAATGATTCATTCTGGAAATTTCGGCATAGCTCTTCTTTTAACGCTCTTAGCTGGTGCTTCCACCGGCATAGGAAGCGCTATCGCTTATTTCATCAGAAAACCAAAACCAACGTTTCTGTCATTTTCTCTCGGGTTATCCGCTGGCGTAATGATTTATATATCTTTTGTCGAACTG
>CAIYOL010000306.1 GCA_903927855.1 uncultured Planctomycetota bacterium | reverse complement strand
AATATTGTCAAAAATTTCCCTTTTATACAGTTTAAAAGCGCAGTCGATGTCACGGATTTTTATATTGAGTAAAAAGCAGACCAGCTTCGTCCATGCCCAACCGTTGAACCTGCGAATGAGGTTGTCTTGACGGTTAAGTCGATAGCAGCTGACAATACCGAACTGGCTCATAAGCGGCAGTAACGGCGGGAATTCGCTGATATCAAACTGACCGTCGCCATCGGTATAAAAAACAAATTCTTTGGTGGCTGCTTTAAATCCGGACTGCAGGGCGGCCCCGTAACCGAGATTAGGGTTGTGGTGAACCACTTTTACTTTGCTGTCTCGGCGGGAAATTTCATCGGCGATTTGCCCGGTGGCGTCGGAACTGCCGTCGTCAACAATAATTACCTCAAAGTCGGCGTTAAGTTTCCTTAAAACAGCAAGTGCCTGTTCCACAATGCGCTTGACATTATCTTGTTCGTTATAACAAGGGAAAAAAACACTGATAGAAACAGCCGCTTGGGGATTTGAATCAACGAACTTATCCGGCAATTCATCTTTTGTCACAGGTTACCACCTCGTCTCTTTTTGCAATGGTTCCTGTTCACTCTGGTACTCTTTCATTTTGGCTTCATAAAATTGCGCAAGTTCGTTGTTTCCTTGTTTTGCAGCGCTTTCCCGCAAATATCTGCTTGCAATCAACGTGGCCCAGACTCTCTGGATATAGCCATCCTGTTTTGCATAAAGATTTTTATCTTTTTCGAATTCGTCGAAATAATTTTTGCAGAAATCACTTATAAAAGGTTGCATCTCAGCATATTGAGAAAGAGGCAGAATTACCTGCATTGGGGCTTGAGATGGATATAAACCGAAGGCTCTGATGGCAAAATCAAGGCCTTGTTTCTTCGAGGTACCGCCTGCAACGTTATAGGCAATGGCAAGGTCTCTGGAAAACTCATCTGGGTAGAATGTTTTGCCGTTGAATATGCCATCGAAAAGCTCCTTGCCCTGTGTGGTTGTTATATCAACAAAGAGTTTTTGTATGTTATCAAAGTAGACAACAGCCCAACTAGGATGACGCTCAAGGCCTCTTACTAAAGGCCCATTATATACTTCTGTGTCGGACAGTGGCATTAAGACTACCCAGACATCATATTTTTTCAGCTGTTCATCTACCCACCGGCCGACTTCGGCATAATCGGGAGAGGTTCTTCTTATCATGGCGCTTTGGACGGTTGGGCCTCCAGCCATAATAGTAGACCAAATCAGATAAGCTTGTGGATCATAAGCTGCTTGCGCGCGGCCATCCATAAACAATTGCAGAGGTGTTCGGCCGGTGTTTGGGTCAGGCTCTTGGCCCCAGGCGACGAAACCGCCTTCGGTCCAGTAATTAAACATTTTCCCTTTTAACTTGTTACCTTTTATAAACTCGCAGGCGTTGAATGGTTTGACATTCGAGGCAGTCATCCGCATAAAAATAGAATTAAATCTCGCATCAGTGGGCCAAGGGGCAAGATACACATGCTTAAATTTAAGTCCCCACGAGACACCAAAAGCCATAACCGCAACAGCGGCAGCAAAGATAAAAAACAGTTGAAGACTATATGGCATTGGGCTGACAGAGAGGCTGCGGTATTTGTAGAAATTGTATGAGGCCGAGATTGTGCGAATTATCTGGTCAATAAGCATTGCAATAACAGGACAGGCTGCGATAGCTGCTATCGGTATAAACCTACGGGAACGATAGGCCATATAAATGGTAAGGGCAGCAATGACCATTAATGACAAATCAACTTTGGGCAGTTCATATTGAACGATTTGGGAGTCTTCGCGAATGTTATTCGGAAGCAAACCAAATAATTTTCGCAAGTAAGGCAGTGCTAACCAAATAATAATTGAGCCAATGTTTACAATATAAAGGACACCAAACAGGTTCTCATAGGTTATATCAAGGTTGCGTTCATACTCGGGGCCCCATGGCCGATGCAGTTCTAAAAACTGCTTCACGGCATTCAAAAGGGGCATTTTAAATCCGAAAGGATTAGGGGTAAGAAACATTAACAACAACGAAACAATGGCTGCCAAAACAACAAAAGCAATATTTTTCGATTTGAACTTAACGGTTTTTGAAAACAGCAGGACAAAAATATGCAGTATGACATATGCCGGCAATATAACAAACGGATAGATGTATCTGCCGGAATAGTTGGCATCAGCGTTGCCGGACAACATGGCCAGCTGTGTTAAACCAATTGCCAAATAAATGAAATGAACGTTCTTGTAAATACTGAGCAGCAGGATACACACAAACGCAGCACACAAAAGCAAACTCGCTGCATCAGCTCTGACAAAGGAGAAGGAAATAAATGTAACCCAGCATATGAATACGGCAGTTGTACAACCAAGGATTGTCGATAGAATTTTGAATTGCTTCTCCTGTGTTTCAAGTTCGTCCTTTGGTGCTTTCAAAAGTTTCGGCATAAGCAAAGGAACAAAGAGCCTAAATGCCAAATATCCAATGCTTAGAATGAAAAGCACTAAAAACGGAAAACCTGAACCCACGGGATTTTGCCATGCAAAAGCCGGATGCCACTCGTTGACTGTACGCCACATTTTAGCGTGCTCGCTTGCGCTGATAACGTAAGTATGTGTAAGATTAGTAAGGTGGAAAGGATTGAACACAATTGCTGCAATAAAAGCGATAACATAAACGGCAATCGCGTGGTATATGCCTCTGGTACCGATAGAAACAAATCTTCTTTTAAAGATGCTCGTTAGAAAATTCAGAACCACGAACGGCACAAGCATTATAAATACGTAGATGTACCCGCCGTGAACATTGCACCAGAAAATTGTAAGTGGGATGACAAGCCAGATATATAGTATGTTTCTATACGTGGCAAGGACGAGTATAAGCAAAAAGACAGCAACCAGCAAATTTGAGAAACCTGCGGGGCGAATGTCAAGGAAGGAACGCCCCACAAACATCGCAAAACAGGCAAACACTGCCGACAAAGCCGGATTAACCCCCAATAGTCGACCGGTGTAGTAAACACAAATCACGGTAATTATATAAATCGCAAACTTCCAATAGACCAGCGTATTGAATGATAAAGTCTTGGCGTCTGCGAAAGGAGACAGGGTTGTCAACCAGTAAAAGATAACATGTGTCAGCCAGTTCTGGTTGACCCAGCCGGTCGGATGCCAGTATTTAACTGTTT
>CAIYOL010000305.1 GCA_903927855.1 uncultured Planctomycetota bacterium | reverse complement strand
AGAAGATTAACAAGGTTCGGATTTTTGTCGAAGGCCTTCTTTATATCGCCGAGGAATACCGAGCGTATGATGCATCCGCCTCGCCACATAAGTGCGATGCCGCCGTTATTTAAGTTCCACTTATATTCCTTCGCCGCCGCCCGCATTAGCTGATAGCCCTGAGCGTAACTTGCCATCTTCGACGCATACAGCGCGCTTCGCAGGTCGTTTATGAATTTCTTCTTGTCTCCTTTGAATTTCGCCTTCGGCCCTTTGAGAATTTTCGATGCCTCGACGCGCTCTTCTTTTACTGCGGAAAGACATCTCGCGAAAACCGCCTCGCTGACAAGCGTCAACGGCTGGCCAGAATCGAGGGCTGCGACGACCGTCCACTTTCCTGTGCCTTTCTGACCTGCTGCGTCGAGAATAAGGTCGACTACTTCATTGCCCTGTTCATCCTTGTATGCGAGAATGTCCCTTGTAATCTCGATAAGGTATGATTTCAGTTCGCCTTCGTTCCATTCCGTGAAAATCTGGTGCATCTCACTGTTGGTTAGTCCCAGGCCCTCTCTCATCATATTATACACTTCGCATATCATCTGCATATCACCGTATTCGATGCCGTTATGCACCATTTTCACAAAATGTCCTGCCCCGTTTTCTCCGACCCAGTCGCAGCATGGGCTGCCGTCGTCAGTTTTGGCGCATATCGCCTGGAATATCGGCTTGACGTGCGGCCACGCCGCCGGAGAGCCGCCCGGCATAATCGATGGACCTAACAGAGCACCTTCTTCTCCGCCGGAAACGCCCGTGCCGATATAAAGCTTACCTTTGCTCTCGACATATTGCGTCCGCCGGATGGTATCGGGAAAATGACTGTTGCCGCCGTCGATTATTATGTCACCATTCCCCAGATGGGGCAAAAGCAGTTCGATAAAATCATCTACCGCTTGTCCCGCCTTCACCATCAGCATAATCTTGCGAGGCATCTTCAGAGAGGCGACAAACTCTTCGATTGTTTTGCAGCCGATGATGTTTTTGCCCTTTGCCCGCCCGTTTATAAAGTCGTCAACTTTGGAAACGGTGCGATTGAAGCATGCCACCGTAAATCCCTTGCTTTCCATATTAAGTATTAGGTTTTCCCCCATTACTGCCAGACCTACAAGACCTATATCTGCTTGTGCCATTGTGTTTTTCCTTATATATAAAATTGCCTTTAATCTTCTCTAATTACCTCTGTATTCGCGCCGAACCGCCGCTGGCAAATGCCTTTACCTGCTCTAAAGTTACCATCGTTGTATCACCAGGCGTCGTTGTTACTAATGCCCCATGCGCCCAGCCCATTTTCACCGCCTCTTCCGGCGGCAGGCCTGTCAGAAGGCCGTAGAAGAAACCGGATGCGAAGCCGTCTCCGCCGCCGACTCGGTCGTACACGTCAAGCTCGGCCGTCGGCGCCTGATACGCTGTCCCGTCAATCCACGCCACCGCGCTCCAGCTGTGCCGATTGCTCGAATGAACCTGACGCAGCGTCGTCGCCAAAACCTTAATCTGCGGATGCTTTTTTTTGACCTTGTATATCATACTGAAGAAAGCACTCGCATCCAGCTTGGACTTCGCTGCAACTTCCGGCCCAGGGATGCCTAACCCTAACTGCAAATCTTCTTCATTGCCGACAAGCACATCAACGTTTTTCACGATGCGGTCCAATACCTCCACCGCTCGTTCGTTACCGCCGGATATATTCCACAGTTTCGCCCTGTAATTGAGGTCGAACGATACAATCGCCCCGGCTTTCTTAGCGGCCTGCATACCTTCAATAATCACATCGCTTGTAGTCGGCGAAAGTGCCGCAAAGATACCCCCGCTGTGAAACCATCTCACGCCGCCGGAAAATATCGACTTCCAGTGGAAATCTCTGCTCTTAAGTTGTGCCGCCGCCTCATTGCACCGGTTATAAAATACCACCGGCGCTCGCACCCCGCAGCCCCGGTCGCTGTAAACGGTTGCCATATTGGGGCCGTGAACGCCGTCATGTTTGAAATGTTTATAAAACGGCTTAACGCCCATCGCGCGTACCCGCTGGGCAATCAACTCGCCGACTGGGTAATCTACCATCGCCGTGACAATGCCGCTGCTCATTCCAAAGCAGTCCGACATGTTCGCCGCAACATTAAACTCTCCGCCGCTGACGTGAACGTCAAAATGCGTCGCCTTCCGAAATGGCACAATTCCTGGGTCCAGCCGGTGCACCAGCGCACCCAGCGATACGAAATCCAGTTCGCCCTGCTGCGGTATATTAAGTCCGTACTTCATTACATTTTCCTTTCTGCCTATAAATTATGACTGTTTAAACTTTTCTCTCCAGGACCATAATCCAAGACCTGGATTGGAAATGAAAAATATCTCTTCACCGCCGACGGTGTTGAACCCGTCTTTTAATTTTTTCGGATTGTATTTTTTCATCATCTGCTTTAGGTCCGCGTATTTGAAATTAACCGACTCTATTTCCTGTTTCGAAATTTCCCCGGGGCAATATGTAATCGAAAATCTGCCTTCTGACGAGCCGTGGATTAAATGTGCTGCCGCGCTCAGATTCTCCTTCAAATCATCGCTGTCTT
>CAIYOL010000304.1 GCA_903927855.1 uncultured Planctomycetota bacterium | reverse complement strand
TATATCGACGGGAACTTGTGGATTAACAGCGTGAGTAATACGTTCGGTTACAATATGTCCGGGAAAGCCACAATCGTCGTAACGGGCAATATCTACATCTGCGATAATCTAAAGTACGCAAACACAACCACTGATGTGTTGGGTCTGGTGGCATTGGGCAAATACAATAGTTCCGGTCAACGTGTCAGCGGAGGCGACATTATTTTCGGCGACCCGAGTTACGGGACGATGTACATCTGCTCTGCAATGATGTTCGCGGCCAATAATTTTCTTTTCAACACCAGGGCCCTTGGGACTTATTCGGGAGAACCCGAGTCCGGGTTTATACTTAACGGCAGCATGACTGCAATGAACAAGATTTCGATTGAGCGGGACTGGTACACGAGGAGCGGCACTGAACGCAGGCCAGCCCGCTACGACCCGTCAACCAGCCAATGGTATGACTCCGGGACAGGAGTAGCTCTGACCACAGCGCAGATTGCCACTATGAAGCATTATCGGATGGTACTTAATTATGATGACCGGGTCAGGAGCCGGAGTACGCAGCCGAAGGGCCTGCCAAGAGGAATTGGATTAATTTACAGCGGGATAACGGACTGGAAGGAATTGCCATAAAGCCGGCAATTAGAGTGGGGGGAAATCGCCATGTTAAAATCCAGAGAAAAAAAAGGTATAGTGCTTGTTGCAGTGGTAATCTTTACGCTCGTCTTTACCATTTTAGGGTTATCCGTGCTTATTGTGGCGGCCAATGAGATAATGCTGACTCGTAAGGACATTAGCAAAACCAGGGCATTTTACCTGGCTGAAGCTGGGGTGGGCAAATTCACCGCAAACTTTAGCGACGGAAACACTGGAAACATAGGGGAAACAACGTTGGGAAATGGAAGCTATCATGTTGATTACTCCCCTGGCGAAGACCCTCCTTATGCGATTTCAACCGGAACAGCCGGAGGGTATGTGAGAAAAATAAAGGTAACACTGTCTTTTCTGGCTCCTCCGTATGAATGCGGCATATATGCCGGTAATTTTGACGGTGGGGCGTGGACGCTTATGTTAAGGGGAATAGGCGACCCTTGCTCCGTATACTCATGGGGCACCGAGGTCGGAAATTACGGCGGCAAAGACACAATCAATGGAAATATATATGCCGATGGTAATGTGTCTATGTACCAGCAAAGCAGCGTCAACCCGGCGCCTGCTCCCAATACCTACCATCTTGAAGGAGATGTTGACGCTACCGGTGATATTGACCGTTACGACAGCGCCTCGATTGCCGGAGATACTAACGAGCATGCTCCTGAGCAGGAATCCCCCGATTTGATGGGTATGGACTATGCCGCAAATAATACACATAATGTTGCTCAAACCTTTGCAGATGCAGGCATTACTCAGGGATACCTGCCGGGCGGCAGTGAGCTGCGAAACGTCTTTGCGATAAACCCCAGCAATATGACTGCCGAGTGCGCCTCTACGGCCGGCAATGACTACTTCTTAACGCCGTCCACCGGCTTCGTAGGAGGCAACTGGAAGACAGCGCCAACACCTCTTAATGTTGGTAATGACAGGGTCTATTATGTTGATGGGGACGTGTGGGTACACAGCAAAAGCACATATGGCTTCACGATGCAGGGAAAAGCGACAATCGTTGCTACAGGCAACATTCACCTTTGTGACAACATAGTATATGCAAATGCCAACAGCATGCTTGGTCTGGTGGCATTAGGCAAATACAACAGTTCCGGTCAGCTTGTCAGCGGAGGCAACATCTATTTTGGCGACCCGGTTTATGGAACGTTGTACAATTTCTCTGCAATGATGTTTGCAGCCAATGATTTCCTTTACAATACTAATCCTATCACGAGCACTTCAGCGGAACCCACGTCTGGATTTAGGGTCACAGGCAGCCTTGCTGCATTAAACGACGTTACGATTGAACGAGATTGGTACACGAGGGTCAGCGGCTCGACCAGTGAGAGAAGGCCAGCCCGCTATGACCCCTTAACCAGCCAATGGGTCGACTCCAGAACAGGCACAGTCCTGACCTCCACGCAGATTGGTACTATGAAGCATTATCAGATGATAATTAATTATGATGAGCGTGTCCGGAACAGGGCTACGCAACCGAAGGGCCTGCCCAAAGGCGTGGGATATATTTTCGGCGGAATAACAAAATGGGAGGAATTGCCTCCAAGTTAATAAGTATGAATGATGGAACAGCCCTCGGCCGGCACGATTATCAGCCGGGCGACAGATAGTCAACGGAGAAATTACAACAGATTGCAGGTAGACGAAGAGGACCTCCGCCTTTTGGCAGCTCAAAACCATACCCTATTAAACTCTACGACCGATAACTTTTCGAAAGTCTTTCTTGCATTCCCAATT
This sequence comes from uncultured Planctomycetota bacterium, assembly GCA_903927855.1. Classification (GTDB taxonomy): domain Bacteria; phylum Planctomycetota; class Phycisphaerae; order Sedimentisphaerales; family Anaerobacaceae; genus CAIYOL01. The sequence goes on along the minus strand of CAIYOL010000304.1, from coordinate 1,969 downwards.
TTGCAGGCTTTGATGCAACCAGAATTTGCCGGATGTTCAAAATCTTTATTTGCAGGCTAAATCCGCAATACTTATAGGGCCTCGCGCGCTAAAGTCACGATACTAACCAGCAAAACCAACGTGTAATAATTTCCAAGTAAAACACTCAGTTTTTTAAGCCGATGAACAAATATGCGATTGTAGGAAAGACAGGGGCAATGACGGCCTTATGAAATATCCGGAGAGAAAGATTCGGTTGAAGGATTTATGAGTTTGGATTGGAAACAATTAATTAATCTTTCGGTTGAACGCGCCAAGAGCCTGGATTGGAAACGACTGCTTAATATTGAGGAAACACAGACCATTGGGCTTGATATAGGCTCTTCTGCGGTCAGAATAGTCCAGATGCGCAAAGACGACGCTGGGTACGCCGTTACCGCAGCCGGCTTTGTCGATATCGTCAATGAAAAAGATGCCAGCCGAGAGCAGAAAGACCTAAACGCCGCCCAGGCAATTAACGCATGCCTTCAGTCAGCCGAGGTTCAGACGCGATTGGCTGTTTGTGGAGTATGTGGCCCGGAAACAGCAGTGCGCTATTTCAGGTTTCCTTCATTGCCGTCGGAAGAGTTACAAGGAGCAATTTTACTCGAAGCTGCACAGGTTTGTCCGTTCAACGTCGACGACAGCGCCGTTGATTACCAATTGATGTCTAACGGTGATGGTAACGACTGTGGCGTATTAGTAGCGGCAACGAATAAGCTGATAGAAAGGAAGATACAGCTTGCCAAGGAAGCTTGTCTTGATTGTGTTTTGATGGACATCGACGGATTGGCACTCTTGAATTGCTTCAGTGAGTACGAAAAAGTCGAAGCAGGCCGAACAGTAGTTATTTTGAATGTCGGCAGCTCTTACACGACTCTGGCGATTATGGGGGCTAACTCTTTGCCGTTTATTCGCGATATAGCCTGTGCCGGTGGGACAATCGTTAAAGATATTGCAGCTGAAAAGGGCATTTCAATGGAAGCTGTCAGGAAAGCCCTGTTCGGCCGTGATAATCCGGCAGGACCTGAAGTGGAGCTCGGTGACAGTTTGGAGAAGGCCTGTCAGAAATTGATTGTCGATGTAACTGAGACGCTGCGCTACTACACGGCTCAGGAGAAATCAGACATTGTTGAGAAAATATTTGTTTGTGGTTTTGCCGCAGCCGAGAAGTTAGTCGAGTTGTTGGATAGTCGTCTTCCCGCAAGAACGGTGCTGTGGAATCCATTTGACAAAATACCGTGCGATGGAGACCAAAACTGTCGAGACGTTCTTGAAAAACATGGTCATGCAATGGTGGTGGCGGCAGGTCTTGCGATGAGGTTGATCTGATATGTTTACGATAGATTTATTAAAGGGACAGTGTATTCCGATGAAGAGTGGGCCTTGGGGCGTGGTTATCGCCGTCATAGCTTTTGTGACGCCTATTCTTGTTGCAATGGTAATGCTCGGTTTTTATACAAGCAACAGAATTGTAATCAAAGTTACGAAGCAGGAAATAGTTAGTTACGAAAACAGCATTAAGACATTGTCAGAGGCTATGGATCTGCAAGGGTCATTGGAAAAGGAGAAAAAAAATATAGATAGCTGTTTATCGGAAGCTTTATCCTCTGTTGGCAGACATACTCAATGGTCGCCTGTTCTGGCGGCTGTGGTAGAGAATATGCCCGATTCAATGGTCTTGACCAGGCTTGAGGTAAAGCAGCGCTCGGTAAACAGACAGGTTCCTAAAAAAGAGGACCCCAAAACAATGGTTACTATCAGTGTCCCGGCAGGCACATTGCAGATGACTGTTAGTGGAAAGCCACAGGCCAACAATGACAAGGCGGTCAAGGATTTTAAAGACCGTCTTCGCCTTTCAGCGTTGCTTGCATCGAAGATTGAAGATATCGAAATTTCGCAAAAAACAGACACTTTTGAGGGCCAAGACGTTGTCTCTTACGATATAGAC
>CAIYOL010000303.1 GCA_903927855.1 uncultured Planctomycetota bacterium | reverse complement strand
GCTCACACCGGCCGTTTGCGCTCAACTGCGCCTCGTCCATCGCCTCGATAAGGATACCTCAGGCGTTATGCTCCTGGCCAAAAATATCGAGGCACAGACTAAATTCACCACTTACTTTGAAAAAAGGGAGGTCAAAAAAACCTATCTGGCTATCGTAGCCGGCTTCGTCCCCGCCACGCAAGGCACAATCGATGCGCCCTTAACCCGCGACCCCAAAAATACAACTCTTATGTGCATCGCTAAAAAGAAGGGAAAGACCGCGGTTACCAATTGGCGCTTGCTTGCCGACTTCGGCAGATTTGCCTTATTGGCAGTCAAACCCCTGACCGGCCGAACACATCAAATCCGCGTCCACCTGCCCAGCATAGCTCTGCCGTTGGCGATTGACCCGTTATATGGCAGCAGTCAGCCGATATTTCTCTCCGAATTCAAATCGGAATATCGGCTTGGCAGAAACCAAATCGAAAGACCGCTTATCGAGCGATTGACTCTCCACGCATATCAAATCGAATTTCCCAAACATCAGGAAAACCGTCCTGATTGTTTCATAGCCGGGCTTGACAAAAAATTCACCGCCTGTCTCAAAATGCTCACCAAATACAACCCCAAAGGCCCTAACGCCTTCCTCGACCCCTATGATTTCTCAAAAATCCTAAGCGGCGACAGAATATAAAAAGTATCCGTAATTATTCGACCAGTTTGAGCAGCCTGATGTTGTCGAGCCAGGCACAGTCGCTGCCGCTGCTGCCGCCGCTGTCCTTGGAATACGTCCATTTAAAGGTATGAAGGCCAGGGGCGAAGTTGAAACTTATCTCGCTCCAGCCGTATTCGCCGGATAAGCCCATCAACCTGGGGTCGCCGTCAATGTAAAAGGTAAGGCCGTCAAAGCCGCTTTCACTTGAGACCTTGCAGTAAAAACTGATGATTTCGCGATCGCCAGTGTCGATTGTGAATTCAATAGAGCTTGTCTGGCTGTGCGAGATTGCTCCGGATTTAGCTGAATAGACTCCCTCCCAAACCGTGTCCGGTTGTGTTACCCAATTGGCGATTCCTCCCTGTACCCAGGGCAGAGCAGAGAAATCGTTGGTCTCGAAATTATCGCCGATTATCGGATAGTCGGTAGCGACCCGCGAACCCAGCCAGCTTTTGCACAGTTGGGCGAGGTCATTGAAATCGATACGGCCGTCAGTGTACCAGTCAACTGTCGAACAGAGCTGGCCCGGCGGGCAGTTTGGCTCCAGCCAGAACTTTGCCAGCATGGCAAATTCGCGAAAACCAACAGGCGTCTGCCACGACAATATCGGATAGCCGTCCATTTCCCACAGTTCTTCTGTGCCGTTGACTGCCTCCGCAAAGAAGTCCCAGCCGACAAAACTGCTTTGCTGCCGCATTTGCGCATCGCTAAGTTCTGTCCCTATTCCATTATTGGGTCCGCCTCCATCACTAAGGCGGAGGTAATAGCAATATTGAATGTATGGCGGATAGTACGCGTAGCCTGCAAAACCACCGACGGCGCTGCCGCCGCTGATATGACCTGCAGCATAGCAATTGAAGGCACCTAAGCACGTTCCTGCCAGGCCGCCGATATACTGACCTGCGCTGCTTACGTCAACATCAGCGTAGCAATTTTGGATAATTGAACCGTTTTGACCGACAAGACCGCCTATATAGACAGAAGCATTACCGCCTGTGATTGTGCCTTGCGCAAAGCACTCCTCGATTGTGCCGGCATTGAGGCCTGCCAATGCGCCGATACTCTGCGAGGAGGCACCTGTAGTGATATTCAAATTTTTAATGCCGAGATTTTTCAGAACAGCGTTGTCTAAACAGCCAAACAGGCCGAGGTAGCTTGTACTGGCCCCGGAAGTATTGATTGTGAGATTGGATATTATGTGTGTGTTGCCGTCAAAAACGCCTGTAAAGGTCGTATCTGAGTAGGGAATGACCGCATCGGTATAAGTAATCCCTCCCAGATTGATATCGGCCATCAGCTTGAAACAGGAACCATAATATGTGGTATTTGCGCCAATCGCATTAAGGTCGTTGGCGTTCCAAATCTGGTATGGGTCGGCTGAGGTGCCGCTTCCGGCCCACGGTGCCGCATTGGCCGAAGTAACCCCAATAAACAATACGAAAGCAAAACTGGTTATAACGACAGCGGAAAACTGGTGAATCTTCATCTGCCTGCCTCCAAAAATTAAGTCTCTAAAGAAAGAACATTACGACATGGGTGATGATATATTATAAAGTTTTGTTTTTGTCAACTGCTTATCTGCTCTACCTCTCACAGCATAGACCTCGCTGTCTTTTGGCGGGTAAAATTCCCACGAAAATCCTTGACATTCCGGTTAGGCGAGTGGTAAAATCTTATTTATGTAAGTTCGTTGTTGTACAGACTTACAAAAGGAGAAGAGTGATGAGAAGATATCCTGTTTTTCCACAAGTTTCCCCACAAAAAAGGTGGTTTTTTCACTTCTTTGAGGAGAGAACTCAAATGAAAAAGTTGGTAACAATTTGCGCAATAGCAACAATGATTATGGCAGTCAGTAATGTGACGCAGGCGACAATGGTAACTTACTCCATAGTCGACTACCCGGCCTACCAGATCGATACGATGACGGGTCTTACGGACCACGTGTCGGGCACTATCATCGCCGATCCGACGACGGGTGTCATCAGTTCCGCCTCATTCACCATCACGGGGACGACCTCCTACACCGTCGCCTCGGCCACAATCGATCCTGCTTGCTACATCCACATCAGCGAAACACAAATCACAGTAACTCCGTATAATCCCACCAATACCCTCGGCTACGGAAACCTTCGCTTGTCAGGTTCGACCGGTGTGAGCGGATCCAACGGCACCGCCACTTTGCAATGGTACACTCCCGGCGATCCCTGGGTTGCAGGCAGTAATAACTGGGCAGCCTATATGGGAACGGTAGGCGGCAAGGGCTCCGGTCCCCTTTTCGCTTCCAACCATGATGCAACCCCTTTTACTCAGGGTGGCGTTAATGGAACGTATGATACTATGGTCGTAGCCGTCGTACCCGAGCCGGCGACGATGTGTCTGCTTGGCCTCGGCAGTTTGGCCTTGCTGCGAAAACGCAAAAAGTAAAAACTGCTATTTGCTAAATTCCAAGGGCTGTGAGCATACCGCTCCCAGCCCTTTTTATTTTTCACCCATTTCAGCTTATTTTTCTCATCATTTTGAGTATGGTTTCACCACTGTTTCACATTGTTTTGGTACTTTTTTCACGAGTTTAGCTATAGTTTTAACACGTTTTAGTTTTTCTCCTTGGGGTCCATATCCGGTGTCCGAGTCCGATTTGTATAACTAAGAAATCAGTGTATTGACTATTGCGGGTGAAATTTATAAACTACAGCCCAATAGAATGTTAAGGATTAAATAAATGAGCGAAAAGGAAGTAAAAATCGGACTTGTCGGCTTTGGCACCATCGGCACCGGCGTCGCAAAGCTGATACTTGAAGACGGCGATTCCATCGCGGCCAAAACCGGCCTGCGCTTGAAATTAGCCTGCGTGGTCGACGTCGATACTAAATCGGCCCGCCCGGTGAAGCTGTCTAAAGGTATTCTCACCAACGACTTAGACAAGCTCCTGAAAGACGATTCGATAAAAATAGGCATCGAATTGGTCGGCGGGACGAAAGCAGCCAAGCAAATCCAGCTTAAGATGCTGCGGGCGGGAAAGGACGTCGTTACCGCCAATAAAGCATTGCTGGCTGAGCATGGCAACGAGCTTTATAAAGCTGCGCACGAAAACAAGCGATGTATCGCCTTCGAAGCAAGTTGCGCGGGAGGAATACCGATTATATCGGGGCTGAGGACGGGACTTGCCGCGAATAATATTATGGCTATATACGGCATCGTCAACGGGACGTGCAACTATATCCTTTCCAATATGACCAGCAGGAACGAGGACTTTGCCGAGGCACTGAAACAAGCCCAAAGATTAGGCTATGCTGAAGCAGACCCGACGCTGGATATTAACGGCGGCGACAGCGCTCACAAGCTGGCGATTCTGGCCTCGATTGCCTTCGGATGCGAAATCGCACTTAGCGATATATCCGTCGAGGGCATCGAGGAAATTTCGAAGGACGACATCCGTTACGGCGGTGAAATGGGTTACGTACTGAAACTATTGGCAATCGGACAAAAAGATAAGGGCGGCGGGATATCGCTGCGGGTGCATCCGTCTTTTATTGCCAAGGATAATTCGCTTGCGCGCGTCAATGGCCCATTTAACGCCATCAGCATATTCGGCAGTGCCGTCGGCCAAGTAATGTATTACGGGCGCGGGGCTGGGATGATGCCGACCGCCAGCGCGGTTGTAGCCGACGTTATTGATGTCGCATTGGGCAATTCGGCCACCACTTTTGCCCATTTGCACCTGAAACCTCGGAGCGAGACGGAGAAGCTGATAGAGAAGATAGGCGATTCTATAAGCAGGTTCTATATCAGGGTTATGTGCAAAGACCAGCCGGGAGTGCTGGCCAAGATGGCAAAAGTGCTCGGCGATAACCAGATTAGCATATCGGGGACACTGCAGCATGAAGGCGTTGGGCCGGACAATACCATTCCGGTAGTTATAGCAACGCACCTTACCCGGCAGAAAAACGTTTCCGCAGCGGTAAAAGAGATTAAGGAGCTTGACGTTATCGGCGGAAAGCCGGTCTGTATAAGAATAGTCGATATACCGGAGGACAAGGATTGAATACCAAATACGCCATAATAGTTCCCGACGGCGCTGCGGATAAGCCCTTGGAGGAGCTTGGCGGGGAGACCGTCCTCCAGGCGGCTGAAACGCCCAATATGGACAAAATCAGCACACAGGGCAGAATAGGACTTGTGCGGACGATTCCAGCCGGTCTCGAACCGGGCAGCGATGTTGCGCAGATGAGCCTGCTCGGCTACGACCCGCTTAAGTTTTATACCGGGCGGGCGCCGATAGAGGCAGTGGCACGCAATATTCAGCTATCGCCGAATGACTGGGTTTTCAGGTGCAACCTCGTTACAATTAGTGACGGCAAAATGGAAGACCATAGCGCCGGACATATCTCCACTGAAGAAGGCGGCAAGCTGATAAAGGACCTGAACGAACAGCTAAGTAATGAGAAACTTCATTTTTACCCCGGCGTAAGTTATCGGCACTTATTGGTTTTCAAGGACGCTGATTTCGATGTTAAGACGTATCCGCCGCACGATTTCATAGGCACGGCGGTAGACAAGATTCTGCCGCGAGGCAAAGGCGCTGATGTGCTAATCGATTTGATAGCCCGCTCTCAACAGCTTTTTATCAACCACGACATCAACAAAATCAAAAAGGACCTCGGCGAAAACCAGGTAAGCTCCATCTGGCTTTGGGGACAGGGGAAAAAGGCGCGAATGGAAAGTTTCGAGAAGCGATTCGGGCTCAACGGGGCCGCCATCACCGCAGTTGACCTTGTAAGAGGCCTGGCGATGCTCATTGGATTCGATTTACTAAACGTGCCTGGCGCTACCGGGTTTGTTGACACGAATTATCAGGGCAAGGCCTCGGCTGCAATAGAGGCACTCGATAAGTATGACCTTGTTTTCATCCACATAGAAGCTCCTGATGAGGCAGGTCATAACGGCAACATTGAGATGAAGAAAAAAGCCATTGAGCAGATCGATAAGTATATCGTCGGGCCCGTTCTTGAGGCGCTGCAGTACTACGAAAAGTGGAGAATACTTGTTTTGCCGGACCACCCTACTCCTGTCTCAAGCAGGGCGCACTCGCCAGAGCCGGTCCCGTTTGCTATGGCAGGAACCGGTGTCAGCGGTATTTTGAATGCAGCTTTCAGCGAGGCCAATGCCGCAAAATCGGGAATTAAAATAGACAACGGCTGTGAATTGATGGAATATTTCTTGAAAAGTTAGAAAAATTGACTGGAAACACCTGAAAAATGGCAATACTTGTGCAAAAATTCGGCGGGACTTCAGTGGCTGATGCGGAAAAGATTCGCCGGGCCGCCAAGAGAGTTATCAACGCAGTTAAAAACGGTTACTCGGTCGTAGTTGTCGCATCGGCCCGCGGCCAGCAAACCGATGAGCTTATCGCCGACGCTCTCGAACTTAATCCGAATCCGCCCAAGCGAGAGATGGACCAGTTGCTCAGCACGGGTGAACAACAATCCGTTTCGCTTTTCGCTATGGCTCTTGACGCCGCGGGACATCCGGCTATTAGCTTTACAGGGGGTCAAGTCCAGATGCTAACCGACAACGTTCATACAAAGGCGAGGATAAAAAGCATAGGGGCAGAGCGGATTCGAAAACAACTGAGCGAAGGTAAAATCGTTCTTGTCGCCGGCTTTCAGGGAGTAGATGAGGACGGGGACATAACGACGCTCGGCAGAGGCGGCTCGGACACGACCGCTGTTGCGCTGGCTGCGGCGCTGGGAGCCAAGGAGTGCGAAATTTATACCGACGTCGACGGCGTGTACACGACCGACCCGCGAATATTTAAAGAAGCCGTGAAATTAGAGCAAATCAGTTACGACGAAATACTCGAAATGGCAAGTCTCGGAGCGGGCGTTATGCATTCCCGTTCCATTGAGTTCGGTAAAAAATACAATGTCAAAATTCACGTAAGAAGCAGTTTCGAAGAAAAAGAAGGAACAATAATTATGCACGAAGTACCAGAAATGGAAGGCGTAGTAGTTACAGGGGTGACCGTCCAGAAAGATATGGCCAAGATAGACCTTGTAAACGTAGATAATAAGCCGGGCAATGCGGCGAGGATTTTCGCTTCGCTGGCAAAGGCCAAGGTTGTTGTGAACGATATTATGCAAACGGAAGTCAGCAGCAAAAAAGCAAACCTGTCTTTTTTGATTGGCATTTCTGATTTATCCGCCGCCAGGGAGGCCATTAAGCAAATCAAAGATGAGGTTCATTGCGAAAGTATTTTTGTCCGTGAGGATATAGCAGAGATTTCCGCGGTCGGCGTTGGTATGCGAACTCATTATGGCGTGGCCGAGAAAATGTTTGGGTCGCTGGCCAAGGCCAAAATCAATATCGACTCGATTACCACCAGTGAAATCCGTATCAGTTGTGTAGTGAGTAAAAACCAGGCCGATGAAGCTTTAAGGGCCGTTTCCATCGCCTTTGAGCTGGATAAGCCCCCTCAAGAGCGAACAAAAAAGAATTAACTAATCCCTCTTGATGCCTAAACAAAAGAAAACCGCTTCCGCAATGAGCAAACGCAGGCGTACCGCCATCTCTATCCTCTGTTTGCTGCTGGCAACGGCATTTGTCTGGCTTGACCATAGCTCAATTAAACGCGACTGGCAGGCCCAACCCAAATCCAGCAAACAGTCAAAGACCAGCGATTTTGAAAAATATCACGAAAAAACCTTCACCGTTGTAAATGTTGTTGATGGTGACACTGTCGATATAGACACCCCTGACGGCAACTATAATCACACAAGGATACGGCTATGGGGAGTCGACACGCCGGAGACCAAAAATCCTAAAACCGGCATTATGTATTTCGGACCCGAGGCTGCTGATTTTACAACGAAAACAACTCTCGGAAAACAGGTTACTGTCTATCTCGAAGAACATCGCACCAGAGATAAGTATGGTAGACTGCTGGCTTATGTTAAACTGCCTGATGGCAGATTCTTGAACGAAGCTCTCGTTGCTGAAGGTTTAGCTTACGCAGACGTGCGATTCCGCCACAGCTTTTATCACAAATACCAGCAGTTAGAAGCCGCCGCACGCAGCCAAAAGAAAGGATTATGGTTTAAAGTAACACCTGAACAGATGCCCAAATGGCGGCAGGGAAAAAACCAAAGTCGGGGACGATTGGCAAACCGTCCCGACAAAGTTCTACACAATTCGCTTTCTCAATAGCACCAAGCTGCCCAAGCCGAGCAGCAAAACCGTCGCTGGTTCAGGAACTACTCCCACAAGATATTCATCGCCTGCGGACATAGCTGTGACAGCCGATATATTAGGTAAACCGGCCCCCTTTAGGGAATTCGCATAGTATGTCGCTCCGCTTTCCGATACCCAAAAGAACATATTTTCATTCGTTGCAAATGTGAACTCAGGCAGATAAATGTCGAAACTACCGCTACCGATAAAATCTAATGTGAGTATACAAGCTTCAAATGTTTTGGCAGCACCGGTATAATTGCCTATCCGAATACCAAGATCGCCGCTTTTTCCGCCATAATCCGAAACGGTAAAAGAGCCAGCCGAAAACGACACCTGAGCCAAGTTATATTTTGAATACGGCGTGGTATTATACAAATCATTTGTAGCAAAAGGCCATAAATATAAACTAGGCGACACGCAGGGAATTGGGTCAAAGCTGACGGCTGATGGGCCATTGATATTGAAAGCACCGCTTTTAGGAATGTCTCCCGGAGCAATACCGCTGCACAAAGCCGTAATAACTAATATGAAGATATGCTGCCTTGTCATCACTTTCCTCATTCTGAATAATTATCACTTTCCGGCAAAGGGTGCGGTTATCAATGGTAGCTCGGCAGAATTAATAATTAACTAAGACTTTGCAACATTT
>CAIYOL010000302.1 GCA_903927855.1 uncultured Planctomycetota bacterium | reverse complement strand
TGAGAATATCTGCAAAGCAACCGGCAAAAAGTTCCCTGATTGTCTTGTTCACGGCAGAAGTGGAAAAGAAGTGTTAAGAGAAAAAGGAACTGTCGGCATGCACGCCGTACGCGCAGGCGACATCGTTGGTGTTCATTCGGTAATCTTTAGCACGCTCGGCGAAACGGTAACCTTGAACCATACCGCACACAGCAGAGACACTTTCGCGATTGGAGCGTTGCGAGCAGCGCGGTGGCTTGTTGGAAAAAAGCCCGGACTTTATTCAATGGCGGACGTGCTTGGTTAATTGGTAAATAGAAAATAACAAATAAAAAATGGTTACTGGTATCTTTTTAAAAGGCCTCGTTGTCGGATTTTTGGTTGCCACACCCGTTGGACCAATCGGGTTGCTGTGTATACAGCGGACTTTAAGTGAAGGGAAAATGCACGGCCTGGTTTCAGGGCTTGGAGCCGCCACCGCCGACGCCGTATACGGTTTGGTTGCTGCTTTGGGCCTTACGTTCGTTTCGAATTTTTTGGTGGCAGAACAGCCGTGGCTTCGGCTCTTTGGAGGCCTTTTTCTATGCTACCTTGGAGCTAAGACTTTTTTATCAAAGCCGACAGGACAGGCCTCTTCTGCCAATGGTTCCCGTCATATTAGTAATTACGGGTCAACCTTTTTGCTTGCGCTTACAAGCCCCATTACGATTCTCGTTTTTGCGGCAGTGTTTGCCGGTTTAGGAGTAGTAAGCCCAGGCTCATATTATTTTTCTGTGGGCTTGTCTGTTGCAGGTATATTCACCGGCTCTGCTCTTTGGTGGTTTATGCTCTGTGGTGTTGCGGGTATCCTTCATGGGAAAATTAGCCATGGTATATTGACTGGGCTGAATAGAATCTCGGGAATAATCGTAACGGTTTTCGGCTTAGTCATACTTTTGCTTTTGGTACTTGAATATATACGTGAGATAGTTCCGTAATTTATCTACTGGAAGTTATATACTGTATAAAGTTCCTATAATGCTGATTGCGTTAAAAAGTGAGTGGATAAAAATTGGTCGTAGCAGTGAGCCGCTCTTTTCATAAGCATACCCCATACACAGCGAAAGCACAAATAGTGCCGGCCAATGTCCGGCGTTTGAGTGTGCCAGTGCGAATAGAACCGAGCTTGTTGTAATTGATAGCCAGCCGTTTACTAAAACAGAGCGCAGCATTGTTTGAAACAAGCCGCGAAAGAGCATCTCTTCGAACACAGGCACTATCGCCACAGCGGTGATAATAATCAGTACCCTGACCGGCAGTTCCGAATATGTGCTTATCAGTTCGAGTTCCTCGTGTGGTTGTATTTCAAAGTCCTTTCCCCATATAAGTTTGCCGATATACATCGTCAGGAGTATCATCGCTGCTATAAGGGGCCAAACAGAGAGCAAATTCAGTAAAGCTGCGGGAAAATCTTTGTGAATTGTCCTCAGATTCAGGCCGAATCCTTTTAATCGTCGGGCAAAACTGGCTCTTGCCAGAAAAATAATTACCGCTATTGCCGTTATCTCACTAATACAGAGGATGAGATTATCCAGGAAAGCCTTTTGCCAGTCCTGCAGGTTGGGCAAGAGTTTTTCTGTAACTGATGTTGTTAGTGCAATAACCCCCACCCAGATAAATAGGGGGACAAACGGCAGATAGGGAGGCATATTATTTCGACGCGGTACTGAATCGGATAAAGCTTTTACGCCTAAGGATGTTTTGAGCAGCCAGTAGCCGAATAATAGTATCCCTGCGAGGAAGATAATGAAGTCTGTCGCGATTGTGTAGCTGATTCCGCCATAAGCGGATTTGATAATCTCAGGAATATTCATCGTTATATACTTTTTGCAACCTTGAAACTAAACCCGTTTTGTGCTACATTACCAAAAACATTCGGGCAGCACCAATTTTTTTGCCTGTGTCTGATAGTTTATGTTTATAAATCGGTGTTGCCCAAAAGAGGAATAAATTATGGATATATTTCACATCGAAGGGCCTGTTCAGCTTTCGGGGGTCGTTAATATAAATGGTTCCAAAAACGCTTCTCTGCCGATAATGGCTGCTGCTATGCTGGCTGCTGGCAAATCGGTTATAAAAGCGGTGCCTTATCTTTCCGATATTTCCATTTTTGGGCAGTTGCTCGGCCAGTTGGGTTGCAAAATAGACCGGCGCCCGAACGGGGATTTGTGCATAGATTCGCAGGTGATTGATAACCCGATAGGCGAGTATGAAGTTGTCCGCAAAATGCGGGCGAGCGTTTGCATACTCGGCCCGTTGCTTGCTCGCTGCGGCAGGGTGGAGGTTTCAATGCCGGGCGGATGTGCAATTGGCGACAGGCCCATCGACATCCATTTGCATGGCCTTTCCGAGCTTGGTGCTAAAATCCATCTTAAAAATGGCTATGTTGTCGCCGAGGCACCTAAGAACGGATTAAGAGGTAAAGATATTTTTATGGGAGGGCCTTTTGGCTCGACGGTACTCGGCACCGCAAATGTCTTAATGGCCGCGACGCTGGCAAAGGGTAAAACGGTTATCGAGTCGGCTGCCTGTGAACCGGAAGTGGTTGATTTGGCGAACTTTATTACCAAAATGGGCGCAAAGATAGATGGCATCGGCTCACCTCGGCTGATTATCGAAGGAGTTAAACAGTTGGCCCCGGCCGAATATCAGGTAATTCCGGACAGAATCGAAGCCGGCACTTTTATGGTCGCCGCTGCCATAACAGCAGGACAGCTTCAGTTGGTAAATTGTCGGCTCGATGATATGATGGCTGTTGTTGACAGACTGAGAAATATCGGGGTGACGGTCGAGGCCGCAAACGGTGGCTGTGTTGTTGCACGCAAAGGTTCAGCAATTAAGCCGGCTGACATCACCACCCAGCCTTATCCGGGTTTTCCTACCGATTTGCAGGCTCAGTTTATGGCTCTTCTCTCACTTGCCAAAGGCAATAGTGTCGTGATTGAAAAGATTTTTCCCGATAGATTTATGCACATTGCCGAATTGAACCGAATGGCTGCGAATTTGCGTAAAGAAGGGCCTGCTTGTCTCGTGGCAGGTGTAAAAAAATTGATTGCCGCTCCGGTAATGGCTTCGGACCTGCGGGCATCGGCTGCATTGGTGCTGGCCGGTCTGGTTGCCGAAGGGACCACCATCGTCAACAGAGTTTATCACATCGACCGCGGTTATGAAAAAATCGAGGAAAAATTGAATAGGGTCGGCGCAAAAATCCTTCGTCAGGCTGTCTAAATCAAATTTTTCCTGCCGCTCTCTTTGCAGATTCCACTGTGTTGTAAAGCAGCATTGTTATCGTCATTGGCCCGACTCCGCCGGGAACGGGGGTAATTAAGCTTGCTTTTTCTTTGACCTTTTCAAAATCAACATCGCCGGTCAGCCGGAATCCGCTTTTCTTGGAAGCATCTTTAATGCGGTTGACGCCGACATCGATTACAACTACGCCGTCCTTTACCATATCCGCCGTTATGGTATTAGGCCTGCCTGCAGCAGCAATTATAATATCAGCTTGGCGGGTGTGGTGGGCCAGGTCTTTTGTTTTTGTATGGCAGACTGTTACAGTGGCGTTGCCGTCTTTACTTTTCTGTATGAGCATATTGGCAATGGGCTTGCCGACGATATTGCTGCGACCTACGATTACGACGTGAGCGCCCTCAATTTTAACGCCGTTTCGCTGCAAAAGTTTAATTACGCCGTGAGGCGTGCAGGGCAAAAATGCCGGCTGTCCCGCCACCATTTTGCCGATATTGGTCGGATGAAAACCATCGACGTCCTTGTCAGGGCTGATTGCAATAAGAACTTCGCCTTCATTGAGATGTTTGGGCAGAGGCAGCTGGACTAAAATGCCGTTTATTTTTGGGTCAGCGTTCATTTTGTTGATTAGAGCAATCAGGTCCTTCTGCGTGATATTTGCAGGCAAACGGTTATCATCGGAGTAAATCCCCAATTCTGCGCAAGCGCGTTCCTTGGCGGTAACGTATGATTGTGACGCCGGGTCCTCTCCTACGAGAATAACTCCCAGTCCCGGCACGATACCTTCCTGCCTTAGTTGTGCAACTTCTGCTTTTAGCTCTGCCTGCATTTCCGCTGCTACTTGTTTACCATCGATAATTTTTGCTGCCATTGATTAACTCCAACTACCATTTACCATTTTAAAACATTCCGGTTACTTTCCCGGTTTTTAAGTCCACATCGATGCGTCTGAAAGCCGGGTCCGAGCTTGTTCCAGGCATCAGCTTAATCTCACCGGCCAGCGGCACGATGAAACCGGCTCCTTTATATACCAGGAAGTCGCGAATAGGAAGTTTCCATCCCTTCGGCCGGCCTTTTAAATCAGGATGATGGGACAGACTCAAATGCGTCTTGACCATACACGTGCCGAAGTTCTTAAAGTCATCGTTCTTTTCGAGAGTTTCGGCCTTTTTCTGGGCTTCTGCTGTGTATGTGACGCCGTCGGCGCCGTAAACTTCAGCGGCGATTAATTCGACCTGTTTTCTCAGAGGTGTCCCCAGCTCGTAGAGGAATTTGAATTTATGTTTTTCCTTACAGGCCTCAATGACTGTTTCGGCAAGTTCGATTGCGCCCTCGCCGCCTTTTAGCCAGTGTTCCGAATATGCCGCCAAGGCCCCGTTCTGTTCTGAAATTTTGCGCACCAGTTCAATTTCAGCTTTGGTATCGGCGGTGAAACCGTTTATGCAGACTACGGGACGGACGCCGCTTTTCTTCACCGTTTCGATATGAGCAATCAGGTTGGCGCAGCCATCCTCGACCCACTTGAGGTTTTCTTTTGCGTATTCCCCGTTTAGCGGTATCCCCGGCTTGACCACAGGGCCGCCGCCGTGCATCTTTAGCGCCCGAATGGTAGCGACAATAACTACCGCGTCTGGTTTCAGGCCCGACATCCGGCACTTTAAGTTCCAGAACTTTTCGAAGCCGATGTCTGCCCCGAAACCGCTTTCTGTTACGTGATATTCCGACAGTTTTGTAGCAATCCTGTCGGCGATAATTGAGCTTTGCCCTATCGCGATATTTGCGAACGGCCCCGCGTGGACAAATACCGGCTGGCCTTCGATGGTTTGCAGCAGGCTCGGATTAAGGGTCTCCAACATCCACGCCGTCATCGCGCCGTCAACTTCGAGGTCTGCGGTCGTAACTTCGTTTCCGCTTCTGCTGTATGCGACCACGATTTTGCTGATTCTTTCACGTAGGTCCTTCAGGTCTCTGGCCAGCGCCAGTATCGCCATCAGCTCGCTTGATACTGCGATGGCAAATCCCGATTCCATTTCGTAGCCGTCCATCTTGTCGCCTTTGCCTATTGTGATGTTGCGCAGGGCTTGTGCACAAAAATCCATCACCCATTTCATTTGGACCTGATTGGGGTCGATGTCTAATCTTTTTAAATTTCTTTTTGCTAACTGCTCGTCGGTATAGTTTCTCTCATGTTGCATTCTGCTGGTTAGTGCCACCATTGCCAAATTGTGTGCGTTCGTGATGCAGTCGATATCGCCGGTAAGGCGAATGGAAAATGGCACAAGGGGAATACATTGGGCCAGCCCACCTCCTGCTGCGGAGCCTTTGATGTTGAATGTCGGGCCGCCGCTTGGCTGTCGAATGGCGCCGGTTGCCTTTTTATGCAGTTTGCCCAATCCTTCAATCAATCCGATGGTTGTTGTGCTCTTTCCTTCTCCTAAGGGCGTAGGGGTGATAGCGGTAACGTCGATATATTTTGCGCTTGGCTTGGTTTGGTTTTTCAGCCTCTCTAAGACCTTGACGTAATCGACGCGTCCCAGTTGCCGTCCCATCGGCAGCACTTCGTCGTCTTTCAGCCCTAATTCTTTGGCCAATTGGCTGATGGGCTTCATAGTTTGCTCAGCGGCCTCAGCTATCTGCCAGTCCTGCATCTTCGTTGGGTCAAGTTTCATATATTTGTCCTCGCCAAATTCTGTTAAATTTAACGCTCTCTATTATCATCGGTGGGGGGTAAAATAAATATAAGGCTAAAGTTTTATTTTTGCACTATCCTGCTATTTATGGCGTTTTTGCCTGTTTTTTATGATTAGTTGGTTTGGAAAGAACGGTTTGTGAGTGAAGATTTTACTGCTTTTGGGTAGTGCTGATACTGGGCCGGGTAGGAATCGAACCTACGTAGGCTTACGCCAATGGGTTTACAGCCCATCCCCTTTAGCCACTCGGGCACCGACCCTGAACTTTAAATAGTCTAATTATTAACAAATAATTTTACAAGAAAAATTGTCTGTTTCTCGGTTAGCCCCGGCATCTCGTATGCCGGGGTTCAGGTATTTAGCCCCGCAATTTATTGCGCGGGTTACAGAGCCGCGCACGTAAGTAAGTGGCCTTGCCACACCAAGGGCGCGGTAAATTTTAATTTCCAAAAGCCCATTATCAAAAAATAGGCGGCTGTTCCTGCTTACTTCTTTATTTTCACCTTTATTTGCACAAATGAATGTGCCGGGAAAGAGTAGGTTATCTTTTTCCCTTCAACCGATAATTCAGCTGTTTTCGGAATGTATTCTTCCTTTTTATCAAAAGTAAAATCTTCATAAATATCTTGTCTATTAACTACACTTGCCGCAGCCTCACCGGAAAATGTTCCGGAAGTGCTGAGAATTTCAGTCTCGATTGATTCATCTTTATGTCTATTTACGACATTAATGAATAGTGTATCAGTCGCATCATTAAAAACGGCTGTTACATCGAGGTAGGGAATATCATTACATTCATTTGTATCGTATTTATTGCAGTCCACGAAAACGTCAACTGAATTACCGTGACAATTGTTTGAAAATAATTTGAATGTGTGGAATAACGGAGTTTTAAACGCACCTTTATCTTTGTCTAAACTCAATAATGAGGTAAATAGCGTATAGTTTGCCATTTTAACGACATCGGCATGACGGATGAACGCATTAAAGTATTGGGCGGCTGCGAGGACCGGCAATAAACCTTTTCCAAAAGCGCCGTATTCATCTACCGACAAATAAATCGGCTTATCCAGCCTGTACCGTATCTTGACGGCTTCGACTTGCGAGGCAACCATAGAAATTTTTTCTTCGAGGTCTATTGCCCGCTGACCGACATAAACATAATAATCGTCGGAACGGTCCCAATAGCGGTGAACTGAGATGTAATCTGCATCGTCTCTTAATTCATTTATAATTTTCCAGTTCCAGTCAACCCATTTCCCCGTGCCTTCATAATTGGATGCACCGCAGGCGACCAGCTTTATACTCTTGTCCGTATTTCGCATCACTCTGGCGGCATTTTTGGCGATTTTGCAATAGTCTTCCGCGTTCTTGTATCCCATAATCCAGGGCTCCCCGTCCACCTCATTGCCAAGGCACCAGTACTTCACATTAAAGGGTTTTTCATGGCCGTACTTTTTCCTCAGGTCTGCATAGTAAGTGCCCGGCTCACAATTACAATATTCAACCCAGTAGCGGGCATCGTCGATGGTTCCTGTTCCAAGATTGATGCAAGCGACATTTTCAGAGCCGATGGATTTGTTCAGCTGAATCCATTCATCGGTTCCCACATGGTTGTTTTCAATACCGTCCCATGCCAGTTCTTTGCGCACCGGACGGTTTTCTTTGGGGCCAATGCCGTCCTGCCAGTTGTATACTGCTGTGTAATTTCCGCCCGGCCAGCGCATATTGGTTATCCTAAGTTCCTTCGCCGCTTCGATGTATTCCTTATTGAATCCGTTTCCATCAGCCAGGGGAGATTCGGGATTGTACAACGGGCCGTAAAGCGTATTCCCGGAAACAGCTTCCTTCCCATCAGGCGAGGGATGGGTATAATGAATGGGTTCCATAAAGACCCCGTAGATTTTGGGGTCAATCTCTCCAATTTTTCTGTCAACATCAATTTTGATTTTTGCTGCCTGAGCAAATGAGGAAAAAGGAAGGATAAGCACTAAAATAAACAATACTGTTTTCATATTTCCTCCGAAAGAATATATTTTACCCCTGGTTTGGTTTCAAAATCACAAACATAGGAGAATTATAAAGAAAACAATAATAAGGTCAAAAGGATTTTGTATATGGATTTGAACTTGCTGTTGTGCCCTCTCGTAGCGACTTGTCCGCCATAGCCTTGGCGACGGCGGAGCAGGAATCCCTTTACCAATTTCCCTTGTCTTTGGCAACAATTAGGATGATAATAAGTAATGCGTATGTGAAATATATATTACATACAAGGCATCGATAAGAAGGATATATAATGCCATATCAAGCCACAGTTTACAACGTAATGATTGCTTCGCCAAGCGATGTTGAAAGTGAACGAAAACTTGCAAGAGAAGTTATCTTTGAGTGGAAT
>CAIYOL010000301.1 GCA_903927855.1 uncultured Planctomycetota bacterium | reverse complement strand
TTTTCAGCATCTCAAGTCTCTCGGACAGTTGTTCGTACTCTATCTGCTTTCGCTCCACAATCACGTCAAACCTGTTGTTGAGCACCTCTTTTAGATTCTTGACCAATCCTTCCTTGTCTTTATCGCCTGCGGCCTTGATTTCTTCAAGCAATTTATCCTGCTGTTGCCTCAGCACTAAATCTTTCTTAAGAACTTCTGCCAATCGAGGGTTTTCTCCTGCTGCTTCCGCAATTTTGCCGTACTTCTTTAAGCTGAGGCCAAGCTGCTTCCAATAAACGTTCGGGTCTCCCTTGCTCAGTTCAGCCAGTTTTTCCGCGTCTGCGGGATAATTTCCCTTCAGCCAATCGAGATATTTATCAATATCCATCTCCGGCGGCATATGGCCGCGGCCGAATGGCTCGCTGCGCCTTCGCATACCCATCTCAGGCGGCATACCGTCGGGGCTGATTGGCTCTGTCTGTTTTTCCATACGCTCCTTGATTCTTTTACCGAACTGCTCCCGCATAGCTTCTCTAAGTTCGGTTTTGAACTTTTCGGGGTCTTTCGCCTGCGGTTGTTTTAACTCTTCTGCCTTATTCGGGTCGGTTTCCGCCAGTCGCTTCATTATGCGCTCGATTCTTTCTGTCGTTAGTTCGGGTCGTCCGTGCTCCCCTTTAGCAGTGTCTTCGGACCAGATGTCCTCTTTATCTGCAGTGTCGCCGGGGGGAGGAGAAGGAAAAGGCTCGGTCGATTTTACTTCCTCTTTATTTACATCTTCTGTGGCTCGGCAGTATAAGGCGGTTGTGGATAATACCATTGCCAATACTAAAATTGTCACATAGCCCGTTTTCATTTTTTATCCTTTCCAAAAATCGCTGTTAATTTCCGTCAGTTCCGTTTCCATCTCTGTTACGGTTTCATAACCGTTGCTGCCGTTTTCACCAAATTGCATAGCAAGCAGGTCGCTTTCAATTTGTTTGACCTCATCGACCAGTGCTGCTGAATCCGCGCCGTCGTCAGCCAAACGCTCGCTCTCCCAAACTGCCTTTGGCATTATTAAGTTGCTGGCAGGTTTCGGAGGTTGAACTATTTTTGTTTCAAATAATTTTACGCTTATAATAGCAAGGATAATAAATCCAGCGGCAATAGCCGCGGCCTTGTAGACGAAAGCATTTTCCTTTTTGTGCAGCAGGCTTGCGGTAATTTCGGCTTTTATATCGGCTATAAGCTCATCGTCAGGCTCGGGTGCGGCAGACTCGCGAAGAATTCGCTCACCTTTCTCTATGTCCTCGACAGCTTGCTCGGAGTTGAGGAGTTTTTCAAAAAGGTCCTTTAGATTTTCTTCCGTTTCACCGTTCATGGTCATTTCTGCTCCATTAGCTTTTGCAGTTTCTTCAGTCCCCGGTGCAGTTTTGATAATGTGGTTCCTATCGGCTCAGACCGCATCGCTGCTATTTCCTTGAAGCTGGCCTGTGAATAAAAACGCAGCATAATCAATTCCCTCGTATCTGTATCAAGCTTGCCGAGCTGTGTTTGCAATTCATCGATTCTCTCATCATCGGACTCTTTGGCATATGTTACTTCTTCCGGCTCAAACAGATTTTTTTGGGCATCGAACAACTTTTTCTGCTGCTGCTTGTCCCTTAAATAATCGTAGAAGATGTTAGATGCTATTTTGAACAACCAGCCTTCGAAAGAACCTCCCTTAAAAGACCTGATTTTACCCACTAATTTGACAAATAGCTCGCTCAGCAAATCATCACTTGATTCTCTATTGCCTGTTAATCGGTAAAAATAACCATAGAGCCTGCTTGAATAAATATCAACTAACTCTGAAAAACTCTCAGCGTTACCGGACTTACAGCCACTTATTATCCGGGCTAAATCGTCGTTTTTAGCCATATTTCAGCGTTTCTGCACAAATAAAGACGGCTTCTGGAACAGATTTATTGCATTAATTCAAAAAACTATTACTCTATGCTCTTTATGGCTATCATTGATATTAAAACAAAAAATACTTGGTCCGCTAAAGCCAAACGAACAGTCACGAGTCTCCTGCCGGTTGACAAGAGCCGTAAAGGTAAGTGTAGCCGTTGTGGGGCATGCTGTAAACTGCCGAATCCTTGTCCTTTCCTGGGTATCGATGACCAAGGCCTGAGTACTTGCAAAGTATACTGGTTACGTCCTCTGAACTGCCGTAAATATCCCCGCACCAAATCCGAGCTTATCACAGCCGACACCTGCGGCCACAGTTTCGATAAAACAAAGGATTGAAATCCTTGCTTGCGGAATTACTCAGTGGATGATTTGTCTTCTCCCTCTTCTTCGTTGTCGTCGAGTTTCCACTGCTCGGATTCGTCTATATCGTCGATTTCGCGTTTCATATACTTGAAAATTTTGTCCTGCAGCGGTGCTAATTTTTCATACCACCTGAGCATTCCATTATAGCTGGCTACCAGCATATCAAGGCGTATTAGCTGCCATTTAGCTATACACTCCGGCTCCTTGATATTAGTGAACGGGTCGCATTTGAAGGTTCTTTTCCCGTCGGGACTAATCTCACAAAATTCACAATCTTTACATTGAATCATTTTCGCACCGAACCCCAAATCAGCAAAAATCTAAAAAAATTTACACTTTTTGTCCTCTTTACTTTCACACTATAATACTATATATTCTAAAGAGTTAAAAATGTTTTGTAACAAAGATTTTTGTTTTATGGAGAAATAAATGGGAAAACCAAGGCGAAGACGCAAAGTGGGCAGTAAAAAAAGACACTCCCGCTGGAAAGTACGACATAAAATAAGATAATTATCCGTTGTGCGTATTGAGCATTGCGTAGAATATACGCGATATGATATATGCAATACGCGATACGATAAATGAAACACTTTAATATAACCTTCAAACCTGATGGCAGACAGATTTCTATTC
>CAIYOL010000300.1 GCA_903927855.1 uncultured Planctomycetota bacterium | reverse complement strand
TCAATGGGAAAAACTGGGGGCGGGCAAGCCTAGTTCAGTCAGCCCACCCCCAGTTTTTCATCGGCGTCGCCCAAGACCCGGGGGCGCCAGGGTGTTGGAAGGGCCAAGCGGGGGTAGTCGAGCTGGATATAGAATCGGTAGGCCATTTTGGCGGGGCAAGCCCCAAAGTTTTATGGGTCGGCACCGGCAAAGGAGGAGAGAATCTGTTAGAATTACAGAAAGATATCGAAGAATCGCTGGCCTTGGCCGACTGGCCGGAGGAAACCAGAGAATTTTCCGGCCACCTGACGTTGTGCAGGATTAGAAATCCCAAAGCGGGAATGAAGCTGGCGCAGGCCAGCGTTGATTACAAGGATTTCAAGATAGGAACGCTGTCGGCCGATGCGGTCTGCGTTTATCAAAGTGAGCTGACCCCGGCCGGCCCTGTTTATACTGTTTTAGGAAGCTATAAACTGCAATAAATAAACCACGGAAATTTGGAGGAAATCAAAATGGCTAAAACAACTTCAGAAAGCAAACACAAAGGCAAAGTAGAACCTTTAAGACCATCGGCCGCCGGCAAAGAAGCTGCTTTGGAACGCGTGATTGCGCAGATTGAAAAGCAATACGGCCAAGGCGCCATAATGCAGATGGACGAGCACAAGTACGCCAAAATTCAGGGCATCCCCACCGGCTCGTTGTCGCTGGACATTGCTCTCGGCGGGGTGGGTCTTCCACGCGGCAGGGTTACCGAACTGTTCGGTCCGGAGTCGTCCGGCAAAACTACCCTTGCGCTTCACGTCATTGCCAGCGCCCAGCGAGCCGGCGGCGTGGCTGCGTTCATCGACGCAGAGCACGCGCTCGACACGACCTGGGCCAAAAGATTAGGCGTCGACGTAAGCGGTATGCTGGTCAGCCAGCCCGATACCGGCGAACAGGCGCTTGATATCACCGAGATGCTAATTAGGTCCAATTCCGTTGATGTTATAGTTATTGACTCGGTTGCCGCCCTTACGCCGGCGGCAGAGATTGAAGGCGGAATGGGCGACCCCCACATGGCGCTGCAGGCGAGATTAATGAGTCATGCAATGAGAAAGCTTACTGCTGTTATCAATAAGAGCAAAACCGCGCTTGTCTTTATTAATCAAATCCGTATGAAAATCGGCGTGATGTTCGGCAACCCCGAAACTACCCCCGGCGGAAAGGCTCTGAAATTCTACACCTCCGTCCGCGTCGATTTAAGACGGCTGGCAACATTAAAAGATGAGGGCAATGCCATCGGCAGCAGGGTCAGGGCGAGGGTGGTAAAGAACAAAATCGCACCGCCTTTCCGTGACGCTGAGTTTGATATTATGTTCGACAGCGGTATCAGCTATGAAGGCGACCTGCTTGATTTGGGCGTTGAGTGTAAGGCGGTCGAAAAAGTCGGCGCCTGGCTGAACTACGGGGACGTCCGCCTCGGCCAGGGAAGAGAAAACGCTAAAAAATATCTCGCCGAAAACAAAGATTTGCGCGAGGAACTGAAAAATAAAATACTCACCGCCAAAGGCATGGTGCAATCCTGATTACCCATCTGGTTTTAGGAAACTGACAGGTGTTAACTTCCAGGCAGATAAGACGTGACTTTATAGATTTTTTCAAAAGCAAGGGACACGAATTTGTCCCCAGCTCGCCCATAGTGCCGATTGGCGATGATACGCTGCTTTTCGCCAATGCGGGGATGAACCAGTTCAAAGATATATTCCTGGGTCTGTCTGACCCGCAATATCCCCGTGTTGCCAACAGCCAGAAATGTGTCCGCGCCGGCGGCAAGCACAATGACCTTGAAGATGTCGGCACTGATACCTATCACCACACCTTTTTCGAGATGCTTGGCAACTGGTCGTTCGGCGATTATTTCAAGGCCGAGGCAATCGAATGGGCCTGGGAGCTGATAACAAAAAAATGGGGAATAAAACCAGACAATCTCTACGCAACTGTCTTTGCGGGTGACAAATCAGAGGGCCTTGACTTCGACAAAGAGGCCGCCGACATCTGGCTGAAGGTCACGCCTCTGCCGAAGGAGCGCGTCCTCGCGTTCGGCAGAAAAGATAACTTCTGGGAAATGGGTGACATCGGCCCCTGCGGCCCCTGCAGCGAAATTCATATCGACCTCGGCCCTGACAGGTGCGACAAGAAGGATGTACCCGGCCATCAGTGCAAAGTCAACGCCGGTTGCAGCAGGTTCATCGAATTGTGGAACCTTGTTTTTATTCAATATAATCGCACCGAAGATGGCCGTGTCTTGCCTCTGCCTGCAAAACACGTCGATACTGGTATGGGGCTTGAGAGAGTTGCGGCCGTTCTGCAGAACAAGGATTCCAATTACGGCACAGACCTCTTCGCTTCGATACTCGATAAAATAAGCGCTCTTTGCGGACAAAAATACACCGGCAGTCTCCATAAGCAGACAGATATTGCCTTTCGCGTTATCGCCGACCATCTTCGCTGCCTTGTCTTTGCAATCACCGACGGCTGTATGCCAAGTAACGATGGCCGCGGCTATGTCCTTCGCAGAATCTTACGCAGGGCCTCACGCTTCGGACGCGTCCTCAATTTGCACGACCCCTTCATCTTCAATTTGGCCCCGACCGTTGTGGATTTGATGGGTGATTTTTATAGCGAGCTTCATTCTAAACAGGAATTAGTGCAGAACGTTATTGAATCAGAAGAATCCAGCTTTGGCCGAACGCTTGACCGCGGCATAGAAATCTTCAACACCGCCGCCGAAAAGGCCCAAAGCTCGAAGAACAAAACTATCAGTGGCGCCGATGCCTTCGAACTTTACGACACTTACGGCTTCCCGCTCGATTTAACTCAGCTTATGGCAAGAGAGAAAAACCTCAAGGTCGATACGGCCGGCTTCGATAATCTTATGGATAAGCAGAGACAGAGGGCGAGGGCGGCAAGAAAAACAAGTAGTTTCACTTCGCTTGTTGCAAACACGAAACTCCCCGCCACGGATGATTCTCCAAAATACAAAAACGACAGGTGCGTATCAGCAGTTTCGGGTTGGATTACTTCAGATGGTAATTATATTTCATCAGGAAAGTTGAATGCCTCAGATGGCGAAGTCGGTCTGGTTCTGGAAAAGACCTGCTTTTATGCCGAATCCGGCGGACAGGTCGGCGATATGGGCAAAATTGAAAGCGCCGGCGGAAACTTCGAGGTGGAAAATACGGGAAAAATCGGCGACTGCATTATCCACCGCGGCAAATTGAAGTCCGGAACATTTACTGTTAACGAGCAGGTTGAGGCAATGGTGGATAACGACCGCAGGGCCACTATGAAAAATCACACCGCTACCCATCTTCTCCAGTGGGCATTGCAGCAAACCCTCGGCAAATCCGTCGCTCAGCAGGGAAGTCTCGTCTGTTCAGAATACCTGCGGTTTGATTTTACCTGTCCTAAGGCCCTGACGAATGAGCAGATTAAAAAAGTCGAAGGTCTCGTCAGGGAAAAAATCGCTGCGGATTTGCCGGTGACCAAGGTTGTCTTGCCCAGAGAGCAGGCGCAAAAGCTCGGCGCGATGGCGCTGTTCGGCGAAAAATATGGCAGCGAGGTTCGGGTAGTAGCTATCGGCGCAGAGGATGACAAACATCTCTCTGAAGCTTTTAGTAAGGAATTTTGCGGCGGCACGCACGTCGATAGAATCGGCTCTATCGGCGGTTTCAAAATAATCAAAGAAGAAAGTATATCGGCAGGCGTTAGGAGGATAACGGCATTGACAGGCGAAAAATTAAATGAATTACTGGAAAAGCGAAGTGAAATTGTCGAGAGTTTATGTGAAACTCTGAAAGTTTCAAGTGAAGACCTTGTTAATAAAGTCAACAAACTGGTAGACGAAAATAAGAAACTCACCAAACAGCTCAAGTCTGCCTCGAAACAGACAGGCGCTGGTTTTATGGCCGAGGCAAAACAGCTTCTCGATAAGTGCGAAAAAGTCGGGCCCGTCTCGATAGTCATCGGCCGGCTCTCAGCCGTATCGGCCGAGCAGGCTCGTGAGGCGGTCGATATGCTCAAAAAGAAGGCAAAATCCGCCGTCATAGTTCTCGGGCTTACCGAAGACGGCAATGTTACCTTGCTCGCTGGTGTCACCGACGACCTTGTTAAGAATGGTCTCAGCGCCGGCGACATTGTAAAAGAAATTGCTCCCTTGATTGGCGGTGGAGGCGGCGGTCGTCCTCAAATGGCACAGGCCGGCGGAAAAAATCCCGAAAAAATCGATGATGCCCTCACCAAAGCTGCCGAAATAATAAAAGAAAAATTGGGCAGCGCCAAATAAGATGATTTTTAATAAACGCCTTCTTTCAGCTTCGACTCCACTTTGCTTATTATGCCTTTGTATCGCAGGACCTCTCTTTGCGGCGGACAATCCTGAAAAGATAAACGACGCCAATTTTGCCCCCGGCCAAGAGGCCCGCATCGACGTCAACAGCAAACTCGTAGGCATCGACCACTTTATGGTATATGTCCCCTCCGATTATAACGATAAGCAGGATTGGCCTGTGATTTTCTTTTATCACGGACAGGGCGGCCAGCCGACGACCTGGCCGTTCAAGCAAATCACCGGAGGCCGTGGCTTCGTTATTATCGGTATGGGATACATCCCCGGCAGTGAAAAGCCGATGAACGAAGGCCAGTATATTAACTATCTTAAAAGCCAGCGAAAATGCGTCCTGGAGGTCAAGAAATACGTCTCCAGGCGTCTCAGAATCGACGAGAAACGGCTTTTTGTCACCGGCAGCAGCATGGGTGGATGGAACACCGCGGCCATACTCGAGAGCAGCGCAAAGGTCTGGGCCGGGGCCGTCATCCTCGGTGCCGGTCGAAGCCCAAACGTCCGCCTGATCATCACCGACTCCGACAGAATGGCACTGCGAGGTAAATCCATTTATATAGGTGCAGGTGAAAGAGACTTCAATCTCGATTCAGCCAGAAAAGCTGTCGTCTATTATGAAAGATTGGGGGCAAAAGTAACTTTTGAGGAATATAAAGGGGCAGAGCATGCCTTTGACCCCACTAAACCAAAAAAACTGTATGACTGGCTTATCACAAATAGTTCCGTTGAGAATACACAATCCGACAAAGCTGACTAACGGCCAAAGCCGCGGATTTTTATGCTCTTTGCGTGCGCATCAAGCCCTTCCGCTTCAGCCAGTCGAATAATGTCTTCCGCACTTGCCGCCAATTTCTTTTTATCGTATTCGATAATACTCGTTGATTTGATAAAATCATTGGCACTTAAGGCGCTAAAGAATCTCGCGCTTCCCCCCGTAGGTAGTGTATGACTTGGCCCAGCCCAATAATCTCCAACTGCAACCGGCGAATAATCCCCGATAAATATCGCACCGGCATTTTTTATTCTTTTGGCAATCTGCCTGCTCTGTTTCCCGCATTGTATTTGCAAATGTTCCGCCGCGAAAAGATTCGCGTAATCTATTACATCCGTCATATTTCTACAAACCACAATTGCGCTGAATTTTAGTAGGCACTCAATTGTTTCTTTAGACCTGTTTATACCTGCTGCTTGTTTTTTCAGTTCAGCTAATACCCCAATGGCAAGTTTCTCGGAATCCGTACATAGAACTGCCGACCCCGGGTTGTGTTCCGCCTGGCTGAGCATATCCGCCGCCACCAACGCCGGATTGGCTTTGTTATTGGCAATTATCAGTACCTCGCTTGGTCCTGCTATTGAATCAATTCCGACAAGGCCAAATTCCTTTTTCTTGGCCATCTGCACCCACTGATTACCCGGCCCGACTATCTTATCAACACTTGGTATTGTTTTAGTCCCCCTCGCCAGTGCGAATACGGCTTGTGCTCCACCTATCCTGTAAACCTCTTTAATCTTCAATTCTTTACAAGTCGCTAATATCACCGGATGAATGCTGCCGTTGTATCTTGGCGGCGAGACAACAACGATTTCTTTCACACCCGCCACCTGCGATGGAACAGCCGTCATAATGACCGTCGATGGCAGCGGAGCCGATGCCCCCGGCACGCATATCCCCACCCGTTTTATCGGCGTATATTTTATGCCGGTAGATTTAAAGTTCTTGTCCTTACCGACAAAAATTTTGGACTGATACTCC
>CAIYOL010000299.1 GCA_903927855.1 uncultured Planctomycetota bacterium | reverse complement strand
TTATTGACCGAAGGGGGACTTATCGGCATAATTAGCGTTTTAAATTTACCGAGGCAACATTTATGGCAGTAAGAGCAAGCGAAAAAAGCGGTCCGCAAAAAGAACAGGAGACAAGCAAGACGACTGAAATCACCAATACGTTCGAATGGCTGATAACGGCTTTCATACTGGCGTTTCTTGTTCGGGCATTTATTATGGAGGCGTACCGGATTCCCACCGGCAGTATGGCAGACACGCTTAAGGGGGACCACTTTCGGCTTTGCTGTGAACAATGCGGATACAAATACGACTGCGGTTCAGATTTGGAAAGATACAGACTGGGTAAGGACGCTATCGCAGCCGGCAATATCAAACTGCCTATCTCCCGCTGCCCGAGCTGCGGGTATTATGATTCAAGCGGCAGAGCAATCTCAATATCCAACGGCGACCGGATACTCGTTCTAAAGTGCTTCTATCAGTTTTTCAAGCCCAAGCAGTGGGACGTAATAGTATTCAAGAACCCACTTAATCCTTCGGAGAATTATATTAAACGATTGATTGGCCGGCCGGGGGAAACTGTGGAGATAATCGATGGTGACGTTTACATTGACGGACAAATCAGCCGAAAACCTGCTAAAGTTCAGGAAGAGCTGTGGATGCCTGTGTACGATAACGATTACCAGCCAGCCCTTCCGCGAGAAGGTTCGTTTAACGGCCACCCGTGGCAGCAGCCGTTCAGGAACGTCGCGGAGTCAAAATGGAGCGTCGATAAATCCAACCCCACCGTATTCCAATTAGACAGCCCCACGGGAGAAATAAGCTCGCTAATTTATGACACCTCCATCGGCAACGATTTCAGGGACACATACGCTTACGACAGTGTCGGGGATTATAAGAATATGCCGTATTGCAGCGACCTGATGGTACGTTTCTACGCACAGGCCGGCAAGGGAGGCAGCATCGGCATAACTGCAAGCAAATATCAAACCACATACAAAGCGTGGGTTGATTTAGGCGGCAAGATGGTCATCGCAAAGGTTTCTGAAGGCAAAGAAACGGTATTGGATAGTAAAACAGCAGATGCATCAGTTATGAACAAACCTGCGCTGGTCGAATTTGCCAATGTTGACCATCAATTGATATTTAAGTTCGGCAGTGACAAATTGATTTATGACTTGGGGCGCTCTGCTGATGACGCCGGCGAAAGGAAAAGGGATATCCAGCCGGTGGTGAAAATTTTCGGTTCCGGCACAGTGACACTTTCACATATAGCTATTTTCAGAGACATTCACTACACCGCGAAAAGGAGCGCCTTTAGTCCCGAAGAGGGAAGAGCAATAGAAGGCACTCCTTTTACGCTCGGCGAAGGCGAATTTTTCGTATTGGGTGACAACAGCCCCAACAGCGAGGACGGGCGATGGTGGAGCAAAGCGGGCATCGGCAATAATGGCCAATCCTACAGGGAAGGAGTCGTGCCGCGCGACTATCTTGTAGGCAAAGCCCTATTTGTCTATTGGCCCGGGGGTTTCGAATTTCCCTGGCCGGAGAGCGTGAAAACCTCTCTATTTAAGAACAGCCGGCACAACGGTCTGGCCAGAGTAATGTACTGGTTCGTTTCGTGGAAGTGGATACCCTGTATCAGCCAGATGCGTTTTATTTGCGGCGGCTAATCCGGCCGGAAGCAACGGGAAATCAGACCAAAGGGAGGGGAAATATTCTGGAGAGGTCCGCAAAAACGGCCGATTATTAATTGTAGGCGATTGTGGGGTTCAGATGAGCTTACCATCGGCGCCTTTTTTGGCTAAATCCCAAAAACAAAAAAGGAGAATTTATGGCGAGAAAATCTTTTAGCTACAGCGAGGTATTGGGTTTTGGCTGGCATGTGATGAAGTCCAATTTTTGGTTCTTCGTGGGTGTGTGGGTTGTTTCATTCTTCGTGCCTTACTTCGTGTCTTTCTTCGTGTCTTTGCCGGGACAGATTCTCGTGAAGGTAATGGGGCATTTTTCTGAGAGACTTAATTTGGCCATTTTTGGGCTTCTTCCCGGGGTATTTACAACAATTATAATAAACGTCATACTGGAAATAGGCATAACCAAAATAACTCTCAGTTTTTGCGACAATCAGAAGCCGAGATTCAGCACTTTATTTAAAGCGTGGGGCTGCTTCTGGCGGTATATAGGCGCAGGACTTCTCTACGGTCTGATTGTATGCGGTACCTTTACCTTGTTTATTGTAACACTGACATTGCTGTCCAAGTCGTACGACGTGCTGCGCAGTCCATTTTTTACTGTGCCCTTTTTTATTATGCTATTTATTCTGCTGGTAGCTTTGTCAATTAAGTTCAGCCTGTGTTTCTACTTCGTTGTCGATAAGAGGCTCGGCCCCATCAAGGCACTGAAGGCAAGCAGCCGAGCAACAGAAGGAGCCAAATGGTCGTTATTTGTCTTCTTTATTCTATGCGTCCTGATAAATGTTTTGGGCGCTCTTTGTTTTGTTGTCGGCCTATTTGCAACGTTTCCAACGGTTATGGTAGCAATGACGCTTGTGTACAGGCATTTGTCAAAACAAACTCCAGAGTTAGCTGAGTTTGGTATCGGAGGGCCCAACACCACCAAACCCGGCGTTATCGCCGGTGGCCTCCTCAATACCAGCGGTGTCCGATTTGACCCTACTATTCAAGCAGTTGTTAATGCCCGGCCTGACCAGAACATCCAATCCAAGGGTGGGATTCAACCTGCTGCCAGCACTACTCCTCAATCCGGCCCCAGTGTTCGGCCTAGCGGTGGTATCCAACCCACCCAAAGCGTCCAACCCAGCGCGGGCATCCGACCTGCTCCTGCTATCCAGTGTGAAGGTGAAAAGAAAACTGACAAATCCTTTTTCTTCTGGCTTGCCGTACTGATAATATTTAGCGTCGCGCTTGCAGCCGGCGTTGTCTACCGTTTATGGCCAAGGTCCAAAGACAAGGTTATGGTCTCCCCGCAGGATGTAGCGGTTTCCCCGAAGGATATTGCAACTTCCACGAAGGGTATCGCGGCTTCCTCGAAGGGTGTTGCATCTTCCTCGAATAAGGTAGCACTAAAGGGGATATTATATTCTGAAGACAAGTCCTCGGCTTTAATTGGCGATACAATAGCGAGAGAAGGAGACATAATAGACGGCGTGAAGGTCATCAAAATAAACAAAGACACGGTTGAATTTGAGAAGAACGGCGAGAAGTGGACACAACGAACGAAATAAGCTGCGGTAAGCTGACCGTTCGTTGTCTTTTTGTTGATTTCAGCAGGTAGTTCTGCCAGAAGACTCCGCCAAAGCAGTGCCGGCTGCGACGGCCAAGCAGGTATTTAATCATCCCTTTTTCTTGACTTTTTGCCTGCCCCGGGTTAATCTACTTTCACATAAAACTTACTTTCAGTACGGGCAAGGCAAGGAGCTTATGAAGGAAATTGAGAAGCCACAAGAGCATTTCGAGGACAGGCGGATACTCGATGAGCTGAAGACTTCATACCTTAACTACGCGATGAGCGTGATTGTTTCGCGTGCGCTGCCTGATGTCCGCGACGGTCTGAAACCTTCGCAGAGACGAATACTGGCTGCGATGAACGATTTGAATCTCGGCCCGCGAAGCAAACACCGCAAATGCGCGAAAATCGTCGGCGATACGAGCGGCAACTACCACCCCCACGGCGACCAGGCAACATACGGAACTCTTGTTCGTATGGGCCAGGATTGGAGTATGCGATATACGTTAGTTGACCCGCAGGGGAACTTCGGGAGCATCGATGCCGACCCACCAGCTGCTATGAGATATACCGAAGCAAGAATGGCGGCACCTGCGATGGAAATGCTCGAAGACATAAATTTAGACAGCGTTGATTTTGTGCCGAACTACGATGAGACCCGCTTAGAACCGACAGTTTTGCCCTCGAAGTTCCCGAACCTGTTAGTCAACGGCTCCACAGGAATTGCGGTTGGAATGGCCACGAACATCCCGCCGCACAATGTTTCCGAGGTCTGTGACGCCTTATTGCTTGTCATAAAAGACCCGAATTGCGGGTTCAAGGATATTATGAAGTACCTGCCCGGCCCGGATTTTCCAACGGGCGGTATTATCTGCGGCAGGAAAGGCATTTTGGACGCTTACACCACGGGCAGAGGCCATCTGACAGTCCGCGGTAAAGCAGACGTCGAGACGACAAAGCAGGGCAGGACAAGAATCGTAATCACCGAAGTGCCGTATATGGTGGTCAAGACAGCAATTGTTTCCAAAATTGCGGATTGCGTCCGCGAGGGTCAGATTGCGGAAATCTCCGACGTGCGGGACGAATCAGACCGTCAGGGATTACGGGTAGTGGTAGACTTAAAGAAAGACGCCGACAGCGACGTCGCATTAAATAAGCTGTACCAATACACCCCTCTGCAGGGCACCTTTGCCATTGCCAACATAGCACTGGTCCACAACAAACCTGAAACTCTTAATATAAAACAGATGCTCATCTGCTTTATTGAGCACCGCAAGGTCGTCATCCGCAGGCGAAGCATGTTCCTGCTAAAAAGATGTCAAAACAAGGCCCATATTCTCGAAGGTCTTATCCTGGCGGTCAGCGACATAGACGAAATCATCGAGCTGATAAAAAAGTCACCTGATGCACCGACGGCGAAGATAAACCTGATGAAGATGCCGCTGAAACTAGCCGTTTCGGCCACGCTGAAAGAAATCCTGCCAGAAGCGTTCATCAAAGAAAGAAGCAAGAGCGACCAGTTCCTTACCGGCCCGCAAGCTGACGCGATTTTAACAATGCAGCTGCAAAGACTGACCGGTCTGGAGATGAAAAAGCTTGCCAAAGAATACGCCGACCTTACCGAAGAGATAGAGGGCTATGAGGCGATATTGGCCAGCGAGCATGCCCTGCTGGATATTATCTGCGAAGACATCCGTGAAATGAAGGAAAAATACGGCGACAAAAGGCGGACAGTATTTGCCTCTAAAGTAGAGGATCTCGATCTGGAGGATTTGATTGCTGAAGAAGAAGTTATTGTAACGATAAGTCATTCCGGATACGTGAAGCGGATGCCGGTCGATACATACCGCAAACAGGGCAGAGGCGGCAAAGGCATTATAGGTTCCGAAACCAAAGAGGGCGATTTTTTAGAGCACCTCTTCACCGCTTCCACTCACGATTATCTACTGGTCTTCACCAATCGCGGCAGATGCTACTGGCTGAGGGTCTATGATATTCCGAGCATGTCCAGACAGAGTATGGGCAGAAACATCGTCAACCTTCTGAAGCTCAGCAACCAAACAATAACCTCGATAATAAACGTACGGTTTGGAGCCGAAGGCGAGGAAGAAAAAGAGCAGCGCCAGCTCGTTATGGCCACCAAGAACGGCGTTGTCAAAAAGACGAATCTTTCAGCTTACAGCAATCCGCGAGCCACAGGCGTTACTGCAATCAAGCTTGACCCCAGCGACGAAGTAATAGGCGTTGCGCTGACAAGCGGCAAAGACCAGATTGTTTTGGGCAGCCGAGACGGTATGGCAATACGCTTCGGCGAAGAACAGGTGCGTTCGATGGGCCGGGTATCGCGAGGCGTCAGGGGTATGAAACTTCGGAGCAAAGACAACGTTGTCGGTATGGTTATAGCGGAAAAAGGCGGGTCGCTACTTACGGTATGTGAAAAAGGACACGGCAAGCGAACCAGTCTTAACGATTATCGCTCCCAAAACAGGGGAGGCATAGGACTGATAAATATAAAGACGACCGCCCGAAACGGAAAAGTAGTGACACTGAAAGCCGTTCAGGACAAGGACGAGTTAATGATGATAACGGCCAACGGAATGATAATCCGCACGGGACTGGAGGAAGTCCGTTCGATAGGCAGAAACACCCAAGGAGTTCGCTTAATAAATCTCAAGGCGGGCGACAAACTTGTTGCTGCCGAGAAAATAAGCTCCGAAACTGTTGACGATTCGGAAACGAAAGGCGACAGTAATTCCAAACCCGAGCCTAAAGCCAAGAAAGAGAAAAGCAAAAAAAGCCGCAAATCGAAATAGCACCTCGGCAAACGTTCTCGTCTGAGTAAAATGGCCAAAAGTAAAAGCGAGTCCAAAGAGAAAATAGAGCCGATTTACGTAATCGCCGGCGAAGAAAAATCCCTTGTCGATGCCGAGTGTGAAAAGCTTCTTGAAAAACTGGTGGGGCCTGAGCAAAGAGCAACGGGACTTTTCAGCGCCGACCCTGCTGAAGTTTCAGCCACCGATGTCCTGGACGAACTGCGAACGCTGCCATTTTTGACAGAAAGAAGAGTCGTTCTTGTAAAAGTCGCTGACAAATTCATTTCTGAGAACCGCGAACTGCTCGAGAAATACTTCGATAATACCTGTCCTACGGGCATACTTATACTGACCGTGAGCAAGTGGGATGAGCGAACAAAACTGGCCAAGAAATTACCATCGGTCGGCAAATTGCTCAGCGTAACCCAGCCACAGCGATGGCAACTGCCGCGGCGGTTAATACAATATGCCAGAGAGACACACGATAAAGCCATCAGTGAAGACGCCGCCGAACTTTTAGTAGAGTTAGCCGGAGACGAGCTGGTCCGGCTATACAGCGAAGTCGACAAGCTGGCCCTATTTGCAAACAACGAGAAATCGATAACGGAACAGCACGTAGAATCGCTGATTGGCCATAATCGCATATTCAACGCCTTTACAGTGATAGACGCTGTTATGGCCGGCGACATTGCTCAAGCGACGCGCCGGCTGAGAATTATGTTCACAGAGGACAAAACAGCAGAGTATACCTTCGTTGGCGCTTTTGCGTTTCATTTCCGCAGGATGTTCAACGCTAAAGTCCTGCTTGAGAAAGGGATTAACACCCCTGAAATTACAAAGAGGTTAAAGATATGGGGTGACAAAGACAATTTTTTTGCACAACTTCGAAAAGTGTCTTTGAAACAAATAGGCTCTATTTTGCAGCAATTGGCTGCGACCGATTATGCAATAAAAACGGGGCGGGCGAACGCTGAAGTGGCAGCGGAGCAATTGGTTCTCAGATTAGCCAGCAGGTAGAACAGCCGCGTAAACATAGTCTATTCTAATTGATTATTGAATAATCAATTCTCTTTACTTTTTATTGCGTGATTTAGTTTTTTCTGCCCGTTCCTGGCGAGACGAGGCAGCAGCCGTTTGCAGATTCGGCTTCGGCAGGGTAAAGCAGAAGCTGTTTCCTCTACCATCTCTACCTTCGGCCCAAATCCAGCCGCCGTGCATTTCCACCAATTCCCTTGCTATAGGCAAAGCCAGAGAGAGCTCCTCTCTGCCGGCACGGAGCTGTGCCTTAATCTGGTCGAAGCGATTGAAAATTCTGTCCATCTGGCCACTCTCGATGGTTAAGCCGTCATCCTCTATTTGGATG
This sequence comes from uncultured Planctomycetota bacterium, assembly GCA_903927855.1. Taxonomy (GTDB): domain Bacteria; phylum Planctomycetota; class Phycisphaerae; order Sedimentisphaerales; family Anaerobacaceae; genus CAIYOL01. Next base: position 19 of record CAIYOL010000299.1, on the reverse strand, counting down.
GTAATTTCATCGCCGCGGT
>CAIYOL010000298.1 GCA_903927855.1 uncultured Planctomycetota bacterium | reverse complement strand
GTTTCAGGAGCAATCATCCTGGTTGGAATTACTGATGCATTATTATTAAGGAAAGTTTGCATCTGTGACGCACTATATCCGCACGATTCGTATGTCGGCAAATAATCAGGTTCGTTCTGAACAGAAATAGCATATAGTGGTGCTCCATTTGACGACATATAATTAGCAAAATCCCTTAAATAATTTGCAAAAGCGCCATACGAACCAGTGCTCAGTTGGCCTTGGATGGTACTACCGTTAGTTTTCATAGATGGTGGAGGAGTCCATGGTGATGCGAACACAATCGCCCCGTGGTTGTTTATAGCTCTTTGTGGAGCAGAAAGTTCGTCGCTCCAGTGGGTACCGGTAGTGGTACTGTTATTGTCAGGTGGAACATCGATACGCATGATTGTAAGGCCGATTTGTCCAGGACCGTTGCCAAAGAGCTTATCAACCTCGCCAGCTGTCAAGTTAGGTCTCCAACGTGGATGATTCATACCGCCAAAGCCCCTGATGGTCTGCTTCGTGGTGTTTAAATTAATGGTCGCGGTTCCCGCCTCTGCCGTTTGGATTACAAGTAACATCAGTGCCAGGATTAACATTAAATATGTCTTTTTCAGCATAAGTATGCACCTCATCCTTTCTCCTCTCCTTCCTACCCCCTTAAGAGTAAGCCCTCGAGGCTAAGCGAGTTACGGCTCAAAACAATGGGCTCTTCCAAAAGCGCAAAGTATCAGATGCCAATAATATACCACATTTACCCCCAATTTTCAACCAAAATCTTGTTTTGGGGGGAATTAGGCTGTATTTGCCGGGGAATGCAGTTTTTTCGCTGAAAATGGGGAGAAAAACCGCCAATAATGGTTATTTTGCCGCCTCTATCGCCTCCGCGAGATTTAGCGTACCTTCGTATAAAGCCCTGCCGATTATCGCCGCCTCAACCCCCGTTTTTGCCAGCTTTTTAATATCGCCTATTTTACTCACGCCGCCCGAAGCAATCACAGCAACCCCCACTGCCTTCGCCAGTGCCTTTGTTCGTTCGATGTTCGGCCCCTTCATCATTCCGTCTTTGCTGATGTCGGTATATATTATTGCCGCCAAAGGCAGTTTCGCCGCTTTTTTTGCGAACTTCAGTAATGGCTCAGAGCTGTTTTTTGTCCAGCCGTCTGTGGCTACCTTCGTGCCTCGTGCGTCGAGGCCGAGCACAATTTTACCGCTGAACTTCTCCGCCATTTCGCTGAACCATTCGAAGTCGCTCACGGCCTTAGTTCCTATTATTACTCTCTCTACTCCTATATCAAGCAGTTGCTTGATTGAATCCTCATCGCGCAGTCCGCCGCCAACCTCGATTTTGAGTTGCGCCAATGCCGCTATGGCTGATATTGTATCAGTATTCATGGGCTTGCCTGCCTTCGCCCCATCCAAATCGATTATATGCAGCCACTCTGCTCCGGCCGAGCGGAACTCCTTCACTCGCCTGAAGGGGTCATCGTGATAAATTATCTGGCGGTCGTAATCCCCTTGGATAAGTCTCACGCATTTGCCTTCTCGCAAATCTATCGCCGGTATGATATACATTTTTAAATCCTTAATCTGTGTCTGGATTTTAAGCGCGTATGCCGAACTTGTAAAGAAAAGATTTGGTGCTGCGGCCTTTGGGGATAGACTCTCTGTTCAAAAAATAAGTATGCTTGATTATTCGAAAGCTTGCAATTTCAGTTTTTTGAGTGTATAGGATAGAAAAGTCGTTACGGAGAGGTGTCGGAGCGGCTGATCGAGCCGGTTTCGAAAACCGGTGTGCTCTTTATT
>CAIYOL010000297.1 GCA_903927855.1 uncultured Planctomycetota bacterium | reverse complement strand
TGTCTTTCACTCTATCAGATTATTGCTAAATCTTAACCTTATTATTTACCCAACTAATTGTAATTTGAAGATTAATTACATTAACGGTAGCAGCATTAGGGTCGGACTTTAATACTGCTACCGTAAAAATAAAACATACAAATCAGAGCATTAAGCATGCCTCGTTTCTTGGCACCGTCAGCAAAGGAAATGGTTTTGGTCGGCGCTTAACTGCCCTTGGTTGACTCTTTCGTTTTTGTTTTCCAATGGGCGTTGATGTCATCGCCTTCAATAATGCCTGCAAGGCTTTTATTAGTCGCTCCCCTGTTAAGCGGACGATCTGCTTGGAGGCTTGAATGACAAGTTGCACGGCTGATCTGAAACTAAGTTGACGTGGAATTTTTTCGTACAGACTGCCAGCCTGTGCCAAATTCCCACGAATGATGTTGTAAGCCAATAGGTTGATGGTTATTTCTTTTTTTACCATGTCAGGTGTTTTACAACGTAACATCTCCATGCCCATATTGGTTTTGATGGAACGAAAATCCAACTCAATCTTCCAACGCTGCTTATAAAGTATGGCAAGCTCTTGTTTATGATAGCACTTTGCATTCAGTAAGGTGGTCACATACACCTTCCCATTCACCGCAAACTCACGGACGGTGATTGTTTCCGGCAAGTCAGCGTATTCTTGCTTAGCCATCCAGACCGGTTTCCGTTTGGGTTTTTTCCAATCAATTAAATGATCTCTTGCACCCAAGCGGATGCCTTGGCTAAAGTCCACTTTTTTCCCGGCATGTATTGGAAATAGCACAGGAACCCCAATAGCCCGCATAAGCGCGATAATGGCGAAGGTGCAATAATAACGGTCTGCCATCAGCAAATCCCCAACTGACAGGCTACCGAATAGTTGGCTGAGCAGCGATGTTTCCCCTGACCCCTTGCCTTGATAGGCTCCCAAGCCATAGTCCATCACGGTTCCTGCCGCCAAGGAGATCAGCACAACCAGGCGTGCAATCGGGAAACCCAATCCTGGTTTTTGACTGTCCAGCTGAGGGAAGTCCGCTTGGTTCTCAGGTGTGTCTGGCATCTGGACAGTTGCCCCATCCGTGAGGACAACGTTATAGCCCTTAAATCGCCATGCATCAGGAGTCTGTTGATGAAGGAGCCTACCAGCGGTTGTGGCGGCTTCGTTCAGTTGCTTCAGCGGTAAGCGTTGCCGTGCTTTGCAGTAAGGCCCCGTATTAACCGTATTGGCTGATTGTCCATCGACGATGCGATCAACCAATACGCTGGCGACTGCCTGTTTACAGGAACCATCGTCACTTAACACCTGAAAAATGAAGGCCTTGAGTGTGACTAAAGGCGAGAATACCGAAGATCGTTTGTGCGGGGTGTTCGCGATAATGTCGGCAATGCTGGCGGTTGAAAAAAATTATCGAACGCCAAGCCTTGGGACTGCAAAAATGATTTTCTGAAGACGTCGATTTGCTGCTTAATACGGCTTTTTATAATAGGTGGCATGATTAAGTGTTTGGATGGATAGGCTATTGAGTAATGTCTTTCACTCTATCAGATTATTGCTAAATCTTAACCTTATTATTTACCCAACTAATTGTAATTTGAAGATTAATTACATTAACGGTAGCAGCATTAGCGTATAAGTGAAGTGTCATAAACCGAATTTGCATGGCAATTTGAAAAAAGTTTAATAGCTCTCCGGCTATGCTGTTTCCAAGCTTAATTTTTCCAGCAACCCATTAATAAACTCAATCTTCTGTTCGGTCGTCTCAAACGGCTTTACAAACCTTAACTTGTCCGCGCCATCGAATTTATAGCATTGCGCCTGGGTTTGTATCAGGGTAATCAACTGCTGCGCATTAATGTTGGGTTCTGCGGTAAAAATAATGCGCCCTCCTCCTGCATTGGCTTCTATTTTCCTGATACCCAGCTTTTCCGCCTTTTGCTTTAATTCAGTAACGCTGAACAAGGTTTTCACCGGCTCCGGCAACAGGCCAAAACGGTCTATCATTTCTACCTGCAATTCGTGTAAATCGGCTAGCGTTTCGGCGCTGGCTATGCGCTTGTACAACACCAAACGCGCCTGAATATCCGGCAGGTAATCTTCCGGAATGAGTGCGGCTGTCTGCAGATCGACT
>CAIYOL010000296.1 GCA_903927855.1 uncultured Planctomycetota bacterium | reverse complement strand
AGCCAGCGTTACAAACCTCCTGTTCTTACCGTTTTTCTTTCTGTCTCGGTGTATTATCAACCCTTACCTTTGTTCTTTTTCGTCCTCTTCAGGATGCATCTTTACCCCTCTCCGAACCGGCAAAAAAAGCCGGTAAACCATTTATTCTCACTGATTTACCAAACTTATACTGCAGCGTTTGACACTCTCATCCATTATGCGTTCTCCACACACACTACCAGTGCTAAATTCCCGCTCTTCTGCGGTTAAAGTCATTAAAGTTGATACAATCGTTACGACAATACGGTTAGGAATCATCGAGCTATTTCGATGCTATGTGAGGTTTGGAAATGTAATTTGGTGTGATGAACTGCTTCGAGATTTTCTTTTTATTACGAATAAAGGCCGATAAGCGTCTCCTCATTCAGCCTCTTCTGTAAGGTCCTATAAGCTGCCTTCACTTTTCTCTCGATACTTCCAAAAACAATCCTCAGAAACCTGCGCCGGAGCTCGCCGTTCTTTCGTTGATTATGTAGCCGTTCTCTGTCTCTTCATAGAGCCGCTTGCGCAGCATCATTGTCAGTTTGAAACAGGCCCGTCTTCGTATCAAACCTCCAGCCGGCTTTGCCCGCTCCTGCTGGTTCTCCGTCAAAGCGAACCGTCTTAAGATCGTTAAAAGGATTCGTAGGAATCTTTTTTACATACGGACCGTAACGTCCTTCCCTTGCTGTCATCGCGGTTTCAAAACTAACGAACGAACTAGTGGGAGGAAAACAATCTCCATGCTGAACGCGGTATAAATCCAGATGAGCACGCATCATTCCAAGTCTATCAATTAGCTCTGAAACTTTTACTCCTTCATCACTTGCTTCCGTAAACTGCGGAGCAATCATCTTCCCGGCTATGCCAAGCACAATTGCCACGACCATCACCTCGGTATACGAAATCCGAATCTTTTTGCCTATGTTTCCCACTATCCCTGCTCCCCTTAGTAAAATTCGATTGTTACAAACCACGTCCGAAAAACACCCTCACATTACTGCATACAAAACCCTGTGCAAGGTATGAAGAAAGTATAAAAAATAAACGCCGAAATGCCAATTATTGCTTGATATAATCGGGCAAATTTTCGATGTGTATTTTTCTTTTGTTCTCCCCAGCGTGATAAAGCTCGACCCGAATATAATCTATGTTCTCCAGCGCCGACTCGATTTTATCAGCCCATTCAATCAGAATCACCGAACTCGGCTGACAGTAATCATCGAACCCTAACATCTCGAACTCAGCTATTGATTCCAGCCGATAAGCATCTATATGATAAATGTCCAGCCGCCCTTTATACTCATTGATTATGACAAACGTCGGGCTGGTAACTTTTTTACTTTCCGCCGACCCCGCGCCGGACGCAATCCCTTTGATAAGATGTGTCTTGCCGCTGCCCAGCGTCCCGCAAATAGCTACGACTTCTCCCCCCTTTAATTTCGAGCCGACCTTCCGCCCAAGCTCTATCGTCTCCTCCGGCGAATTTGAAACAACATCAAAATCCATATTTAATAATCAATCACCTAAATGGTCGTATCCCTTTGCTTCTAAATCTCTAATCTGCCCGTCCGGCATTTTTATCTGCATTTTTTT
>CAIYOL010000295.1 GCA_903927855.1 uncultured Planctomycetota bacterium | reverse complement strand
GGAGAAGGAACCTGATCGCACCTTATCGCTATATCAACGTAAGTGCCGCCCACCACAACTACCTTAGGAATCCTTCCTGGCATTTTTTATCCCCACAGGCTTTTTGGTGATTTAGTATAGCCAGTCGAGGATTAAATGCAAATTTTTTCCGTAGTAATCTTGTGGATGATTTCTACTGCAGGCGGTTTATTAAAAACACCCCAGAGGGGCGATTGTTTTCAAATGGGTCTGACAAGTGGTTGATAACCAACCAACTATCAAACCCAACCAATAAGGAGGAAATACCGTAATTTCCTAAAAGTAATGTAGCCCTTTGCAGCCTGTTAAGTCAATCGTGGAAACTACGGGATTTTTCGATTTTTTGCGGGTTTGGAGGCCGGAAATTGGGGGTTGCAGGGCCCACTGGCGGACGACGGACAGGAGGTGCTACGGGGGTTCCTAGGGTTTTGGTAAGGCCCATAGCAGCAGCCCTTTTGACGAGGTCAACCACGCTCTCCACATCGAGCTTACGCATAATGTGACGGCGATGGTCTTCAATTGTGCGGATGGAACGGTGGAGTATCTGGGCTATTTCCTTGTTGCTGCTGCCCAGTAAGATTAGGCGCAAAATGGCCAATTCTTTTTTGGACAGCAGCTTGCCTTTAAGAAGATTTTTCGGGTTCTGCTGCTTTAACGCTGCCTGAACAGTCTCCAGGAAACTTTGCTTTTGCAGCGGTTTTTCGATAAATTCCGCCGCCCCTGCTTTTACGGCCCTGACGGCCATTGGGATATCGCCGTAGCCGGTTATCACCAGAATCGGCAGCCACGGAACAATGCATTTGGCCCTGCGAACCAGCTCTATGCCGTCCATCTTGGGCATTCTTACATCGGTAATGAGCAAATCACAACTTTGCATCTGCAATCGCTGGAGACAGTGATCGGCATCTGCAAAACAGCTAACCGTGTATCCCGAGCGCTGTAGGGTCTGAGATACAGACCTGCATACGGCAGGCTCGTCATCGACAACAAATATATGCTGGTTTTCAGCAGTCATCAAAAGCCCTTACTTGACTGTTTCAGGATGAATCGGCAAAGTAACATGAAACGTTGTGCCTTTCCCGGGCTGGCTCTGAACGCGAATTTTGCCTCCATGTCCCGATACGATTCGCTGGGCAATGGAGAGCCCCAGGCCCGTTCTTCCATCATAGGGGCCTGTGGTGAAAAACGGGTCAAAAATCTTATCGAGATTTTCCGGGGCTATACCGGAGCAGTTGTCCCTGAATCGCAACTCGACATTCTTATCTTTTGTAACACCCTTGATGGTAAGCCGACGGCTCTCTTTGCCATCGGCGGCCTGGATTGCGTTCTCGGTCAGGGCAAAGAACAATTGTTCGAGGTCTTTCTCGTTTGCGTATACAGGCGGCAGTTTGTCCAAATCTTTGAGCTGCAGGGTCATGTTTGCACGCTGGGCGGTTTTGCCCAACAACTGAATAATCCTGCCGGCGATTGCACCAAGGTTTGTTTCGCAGAGATTTTTTCTTGAAGACTGCCGTGCATAATTGCGAAATCTGTCAACTACTGAAGTTGCATTTGAAACCTCATTTAGGCCGTCCCTGAGCGTATCCAAAACTTCTTTCGGACAAGACGCCGACTTGAGGTCGTCCAATGAGTTCTCAATTGAGAGACGAATAACTGTCAGCGGCTGGTTCAACTCGTGAGCTATGGTTGCGCTTAAGGTTCCAAGTGAGGCGAGCCGTTCGGCCTGAGCCATCTTCTCGCGATATGTATTAAGCTCCTCCTCTGCCTTTCTACGTTCGGTGATATCGCGGCCTTCAGGAATCAGGAATATCACTTTCCCTGTTTCGTCCTTCACCGGCTTGAGAGAAAAATCGACATAGTGCAACATTCCGTTCTTGGCAACGTGCGTTGCCTCAAAACGGATAAATTCTCCGCGTGCCGCTTTTTCCACGGATTGGCGTAATTTTTCCTGGAGCTGCGGCGAATGGGTCCACCATGGTCCCTGCCAGAAGGGTTTATTCAAAACACT
>CAIYOL010000294.1 GCA_903927855.1 uncultured Planctomycetota bacterium | reverse complement strand
TCTTTTTCTCGTCTACTCTTCGCAGCACCACCTCTATTTTTATTTCTACCCCTACCTCGTAGATGGTTTTGGCTTGCTCCGGTAGTTCGTGAAAGAGCCGTGGAAGAACTGGCTGATAGATATGCCAAGCAGGCTGAGAATCTCAGCGAACAGGCCCAATGGAAACAGAGCATTGCCCTATACGAAAAAGCAGCCCAGTTATGTCCTGCATGGGCAACCAAGTTCTACAACGAAATAGGAGTTATTCAGGGTAAACAGGGCAACTGGCAGGAAGCGGTCAACGCTTTTCGAAACGCTCTCAAATACCACGCTCAAACCGGCGCTAAACAAAACGTAACCGGCTCAATATATCTTAACCTCGGCTGGACCCTTGAATCAATGGGCAGAGCCGACGAGGCCAAAGAATGTTATACCAAGGCTGTTGAGCAGTTTCGCTTAGAAATAACCGAGACAGACGACCCCCAGCTGGTCTATACACGTCTCGGTGCTACACTAACTACGATGGGAGATTTTAAGGCGGCGGAGGAGGCCTTCAGGCAGGCGCTGGCCTTAAATCCTTGGGATCTGTCTTACTACCAAAATCTGGTAAATGTCCTTCAAAATCAAAATAAACTCGATGAAGCGATTAGTGTGCTGCAGGAGGGAATTACGTTTATGTCAAGTAGAGGCCAAACAGAGGCCGCCGCAGAGATAAAAAAGCACCTTGATTTACTTGAACACCAGAAATCGCAACAGCAAAAATAATGAAAGATTTTCCTCAATGCCCGATAAGCGAACTCACAGAGGGCCGCATCCGGCAGACGCCAAATTATTCGCCGAGGCTGTAATTCCGGATTTGCGGTCAGCCATCGCTGATTTTTCGCTGCTGCTGACAAAAGGTTATGCGGATAAAAGCACTCTTAAATTGGTGGGGGACAGATTCTCGCTTACAGAAAGACAGAGAACAGCCATTATGCGAAGCGCCTGCTCCGACCAGCAGTTAGTATCCCGAAGGAGCCGTGAAGTCAAAGTCGCCGAGCTCGGCGGCCAGCCCATTGTCATTGACGGTTACAACGTATTGATAACCATCGAAGCGGCAATGAGCGGCGCCTGTGTTTTTAAAGGCCGTGACGGCTGCTTTCGAGATTTGGCAAGCATACACGGGACATATCGTAAGGTTACCGAAACGATACCGGCTGTGCAGCTTATAGGCCAATTTCTGAAAGAGCACAACGCAGACAATTGTTTGTGGCTGCTGGATAGTCCGGTCTCGAACAGCGGGCGATTGAAAACATTAATTGGTGAATTAGCTCAAAAAAACCGCTGGAATTGGGAAATAAGACTTTCAATAAGCCCCGATGCTGAATTGATAAAGACCGACCTGACCGCAGCCAGCAGCGATAGCGTTGTGCTTGATGGCTGCAAGAGATGGGTCAATCTGGCCCGTGCCATCATCGAAGAGAAACTGCCCAAAGCCCGCCTGATAGATTTATCGTAACCTGGTTAGATTTCTCCTTTTTCTGCGCAAAAGGAAGGCCGTGGGACTATCAAACCCACGGCCGCAAATGTGTCCGCATGAGGCGGACGTATCGTATATACAAGCCCCCCCTCCTATCTAACGACTTGTATCAGGTATTATTGCCATCAGCTTTTATGTTTATCATCCATCTTTCTGTTTCAGATAAACACCCGCACGATGGGCGGCGTCTTTGCCGTAATCTAAGTACTCGCGCATCTTGATGTTAAAAGATTTTGCGAACTCGTCCGATTTTACCGCTGAATGCGCAAATCCTTTCTTATCAGATGGATACGACTTATCAGTCACAGGAGCTAAACAGTAGATTGCGGTCGCAAAGCCGGCAAAATAGACTATCAGCAAGAATATAAATTTGTTTCTCCAAGTCCGCATAAGTCCCCCCCGAATAAGAAGTTATCGGTCGTTTCCCCCAGCGACCCGTTCTATCTGCCTCCAACAAAACATACGATACAAAATTACAGATGCCAAAATAAAAATGAATAAAAAAATACGCATTTTTCAGGCTGAAAATAAGGGTTAGTTGTTGAAAGAAAAAGAAAAGAAAAAGTAGAGATTTTTTACATAACTCTATGCAGGGCAAGAGGTTAAGTTAAAAATTGAAAGTCGCGGAAATGTGTTAAAACTGGGGTGAAATGTATGCAAACGGGGGCAAAGTGAGACAAAAGCATTCAAAACTGCGTGAAAATTGCACCGAGATATTTGAAAAAATTGGACAATTTTGGATGGTTTTTGTTGGGTTTACGCTGCCCATTCGTCAGCTAAAAGTTCGGCTTGTTTCAAGACATTTTCTGTTGCGAGCAATTCCAAATCGGGCGGATAACCATACTGACGTAGGAGACGTTTGACGATGACCTTAAGTTTTGAACGAACACTTTCCTTTATCGTCCAGTCAATAGAGGTATTCGCTTTAACTCTTTCAACTAAAACCCTTGCCAAGTCCCTCAGTTTATCATTACCCAATACATCTATTGCGCTTTTGTTATTTGCCAGAGCATCATAAAAGGCCAGTTCGTCATTGCTGAGATTAAATTGCTCGCCTCTTTTATCGGAATCCCTTATCTCTTTTGCCATCTTGATAAGTTCATCGATAACCTGAGCCGTTGTGAGCAGATTGTTTTGATAACGCTTTATTACAGCTTCCAACATTTCGGAAAACTTTTTGCTCTGAATCAGATTTTTCTTTGTCCTGAATTTTATTTCATCGTTTAAAAGTTTCTTCAATAATTCCAAGGCAAGGTTCTTTCTTTCCATCCCCTGAATTTCTTTTAGAAACTCATCAGAGAGAATCGAAATATCCGGCTTTTTTATTCCAGCCGCATCAAAGACATCAATAATCCCTTCTGAAACGACCGCCTTATCTACAATCTGTCTTATTGCCGTTTCAATTTCCACATCGGTTTTTCCTCCACCTGCAGGTTCAAACTTTGTCAGCCGTGCCTTTACCGCCTGGAAGAATCCGACATCATCTTTTATTTCCATTGCTTTTGGATGCGGCACTGAAAGCGCGAATGCCTTTGAAAGTCCGAGGACTTCTTTGATAAATCTGTCCTTGCCGTTTTCGAGAGCAAGGATATATTCCTGTGCCTCAAGGATAATATTTAATTTTTGCTGAGTGCCTGCCTTGAAAAACTTCTTATAATCGAATTTATCAAACATCTGGCAGACGATTTCGAATTCCTCAAGCATTTTCGCAACTGCCACTTCCTGATCCAGCGTCGGCGTTCCTTTACCGCCGCTTTGAGTATAAGTCGCAAGGGCATTTTTTAAATCAGAGGCAATCCCGATATAATCGACGATAAGCCCGCCGGGCTTATCCCGGAATATTCTGTTTACTCTCGCTATCGCCTGCATCAGGGTATGTCCCCTCATTGGTTTATCAATATACATAGTATGCAGGCAGGGAACATCGAAACCGGTAAGCCACATATCGCAGACAATGACCATTTTCAAATTGTCCTGCGGGTCTTTGAATCTTTCGGCGATTTCTTTACGGTCTTCTTTATTCGTATGATGCGGCTGCCAGTTTTCCGGATCGTCGGAAGCGGAAGTCATCACAACCTTAATTACACCTTTTCTTTTGTCGGTATTGTGCCAGTGGGGGCGCAGATTGATAATCTGGTCGTATAATTCAACGGCTGCCCTTCTGCTTATGCAGACAATCATTGCCTTTCCGTCAAAGACCTCCTGTCTTTTCTCAAAGTGGTCAACTAAATCAGCTGCAACACTTTTCAATCGTTCCTTATGTCCGACAATAGCTTCGAGCTGCGTCCATTTTGCTTTTGCCTTTTCAGAAGCGGTACTATCCTCGCCTTCTATTATGGCGGCAACTTCCTCATCGAGTTTTTCTTTTTCTTCCGGCTTAAGATGGACTTTCGCAAGCCGTGATTCATAGTAAATTTTTACCGTAGATTCATCTTCTACGGATTGCTCAATATCGTAAATATCAATGTAATTACCGAAAACGGCCGGAGTAGAAGCATCTTCCTTTTCAATCGGCGTTGCGGTAAATCCGATAAATGATGCTTTCGGCAGGGCATCCCTTAAATACTTTGCAAGGCCGTAAGTCGTCCGGACATTGCCTTTTTTATCTTCAATATTTTTTGACTTAAAGCCGTAATGGCTTCTGTGCGCTTCATCGGCAATAACAACGATATTTTTTCTTTCAGACAAAAGGTCGTAAACGGTCTGGCCTTCTTCGGGTGAGAATTTCTGAATTGTCGTAAAAACAATCCCCCCGCCTGCCGTCTTTAACAGTGTCTTTAAATGCGGGATATTTTCTGCCTGAACCGGCTCCTGTCTTAAAAGACCTCTGCAACCTGCGAATGTATCAAATAACTGGCCGTCAAGGTCGTTTCTGTCGGTAACAACGACGATTGTTGGATTATCAAGTTTTAAAACAATCTT
>CAIYOL010000293.1 GCA_903927855.1 uncultured Planctomycetota bacterium | reverse complement strand
GTCCACAGCGGTCACCACCGGATTTGTGCATGATGAGCCGTACCGGGGAAGCGGTGGAATAACAATGGTGAAAAAGGCCACGCCATTGGTATTCTCAAACAACACGGGCACAATCTCCGTTCAATTCAGCGTGACCGACCCGATTGTGAACAATGGGTTTATCTGGTTCTATGATGCGCAGAAAAAATACGTTGCATGGACCGGCTTTTTCAGAGGTTCACCGGCAAAATTCAAAGAACGAGATGGAGAAATAATCACCGATGCGATTAAAGAGACTGTTAGACATCCGGTTGAAAGGCCGTACGATGAGAAACAATACTGGCGACGTCCACGTAAATTCGAGTCAAAGATAGTTGGTGAGGTCACGATTCCGGAAGAGGAGAAGATTGTCCCAGAAAGCAAAACTGGGACTCCCATGCTTGAAAAAGAGGAATCTAAACACGATGAGATGCAATGGCTACTGCTTAAGCTTGGTTCAGATCTTGGTCTCGATGTTTGGGTTGCCCGAAACGACAGAAATAGAACCTACAACGGGACTCCCTTTGCTCAAATTCAAAGGATAAGAAAAGAACTCCCGAGACAATTTGATGAAGCGACTAATCATACTATAGAGTTAATAGATGTTCTTTGGCTACAAGGGGACGCAATAGTTGCGGCATTTGAGGTTGAACATTCTACAGCAATTTATTCTGGTCTTCTTAGGATGGCAGACCTAATTGCCATGCAACCAAATATCAGGATTAATCTGTATCTTGTAGCACCAGATGACAGAAGGGAAAAAGTGTTTACAGAAGTTAATCGGCCCACATTCGCAAAGCTTAAACCTCCATTGGCGAAGTTGTGTAAGTTCATCTCGTATTCGGAGCTAAAGAAAGGTATCAGGGATGTTGGCGACAATATTCGCTATATGAAACCTGAGTTTATTGACTCTGTAGCCGAAATTTGTGAAACTGATGAAGCATAAACTTAGTCGAAACGCTTGAAAACTATACCTCTCTCACACTAAAGAAGAGGCGGATCTCACACCTTTTTTTCCTTGACTTTCCCCCAAAATTTGGTATAATACCTCCCGTTCATCAGTAGATGAACGTCATTCGCCCAGCAGGGCAAGGTTTCAGGTCCAGAAGGTCCAATTCAAATAATCTATTAAAAAGCGTCTTTCGCTTTTAACGGAGTTTATCCGCCTATGGCGGGTGGGATTTTATTATGGTTTTGACCTTTATGTTTGCTGTTTTCTAAAGTTTGTATGTTTTGCTCTGTATTCTGTTTTTTTCTCTTTTTTCCTCTGCTTGCCGCGGCGTAGTTTTTAACGAAGCCGGGTGGCTGAGGTGGAGATTGTCTGTCTTGACAGGAGATTTTAACCATTTTGAATATAAATTATGCCAAACAAAGCCAATTTCCAAAATGACAAAAATGAGCATAACTAATTATATGATAAAGGATTATGTTGATAATTCTCGCCTTTTGGTGATGAAAAAACAAAGCCAAACAAACCCAATTTTGACTTGCCAGAAGGGGTATCAAACCCAATCAAAGCCAAATTTATCAGCCCTTGTGGATGTGACTATCAGAAAAAAAAGGGGAATCGGAGTCAACATAGAAAAATTAAACTTTACGGTCTCTGTGGTCTCGGCGGCCAAATAAAATTCGGGACATCAAATACGAGACAAATCGCGGCTGAAATCGTCTAAGGAAATCCGCTATCCGGCCTGTTGCCTGAACCAGCCGAACCCTGCGGCCAAGAGCCTTTAACTGTGAATCATCACCCCCTGAATCCAGAGCTCTCTCTATTCTCTCCGCAGCCTCGGTTAACCTGCCCATCCCCAAATAAACAAGAGCAGAATTCCGCAAGGCACAAACATCATTTGGTCTTATATCGAGCGCATGACCGAAAAACTCCGCTGCTTCCTCGAACCGACCTTTTACAGCACTGACAAGACCAAGATAATAATAGGCATCTGCATTGGCGCAATCAATGTCGATAACCTTCAGCAGGCAATGCATTGCATAATCCATATCACCCACTCCCAGAAACATCGACCCTATAGAAACCAATATATTCGTATCCTCCGAAGCCAGCTTCACCTCCGAAACCAGATGATTCCTCGCCTCCTCCTTTTTTCCGCTCATTAACGCGAACTCGGCCAGCCGATACTGCGGCCCCGCCAGTCTACTGTCCATACGTTTCGCTTCATTAAATAGCTTTACTGCTTGACCATAATCACCGCTGTTAAAAGCAATCTCTCCCAAATAAAACGCTGCGGCTGCAAAATCCGGCTTAAGCTCAAGTATCCTGTTAAACTTTTCCTTCGCCGATTCGACATCGCCAATCTCAAGGAGAAACAGTCCGAAATCGAGAATAACATCAATGTCGCCCGGGTTGACACGAAGCTCAGCCAAAAAATACTCGCGCCCGTGCTCATAATCACCCACGGCCCAATACGCTTGAGCAATTCGATAGTTAATTTGCGGATGACTTGGTTCAAGTTCAGCCGTCCTCAGCCAGCAGGGAACCGCTTTCTTATACTCGCCGCGAACGAAAAGACTGTTGCCGATGTTATAATAACATAACGCACAGTCCGGATTCAGCTGCTGGGCAAGGTAAAACATCTGCTCGGCTAAATCGTGCTGGCCCATCTCGGTATAGGCAATTATCCGATTGCAATAACAGGGTTCAAACGTCGGATCCAACTGCTGGATATGCTCGAAAGTCTCAATAG
>CAIYOL010000292.1 GCA_903927855.1 uncultured Planctomycetota bacterium | reverse complement strand
CCTGAGCCCGAGCTGGTCGATATCCCCCAGCAGGTGCTTGCCGGCCTGGTAAGGACCTTACGCGCCAAAGTAAAATAACGCGCCAAAAAAAAAATTCCTGACCCAGCCCTGAACGTCTCAAAAAACACCCCAAAAGTGCCTGTCCGCCCCGTTTTTTTCAGACCATAAAATTTACTGCACCCCGCACTCCCCTCCAATTTGGCGATAATCAAACCATTTCCTATATTTTATATGGAGGCAGTCAAAAAAACTTGGAGGGAACTTATATGAGTAGCGAAACAACGTTAGTGCATGTCACTCACGAGGCCGTGGGCAAAATCGGCGGTATAGGAGCCGTTCTGCAGGGCTTCTTCACCAGCAATTCCTATCTCGATGCGGTCGCCCGCTCCATCCTTGTCGGCCCATTGTTCCCCGCTGAAGAGTCTGTTTCAAATCGGCTCGGCGATAACGGCGAGGTGCTCTATTCATCCATCGATGGTCTTGTCAATACTGCATACAAAGAGGCCTTTCGGAACATCGAAAATTTCTACAATGTGGGAATCGTCTACGGCAGGCGGACGTTCACTGACGAGCAGACCGGCGTAAAAAGCTCGCCCGAGGTGCTGCTCATCGACATAACACATATGGATAAGAAAATAATCAACGACTTCAAAGGACACTTGTTCGAACGCTTTGGCATCCGCAGCGACCTGTATGAGGATTTGTGGGAATACGAGCAGTATGTCCGGCTGGCTTGGCCGGCTCTCGCAGCCCTGAAAGCTATCGGCGCCGCCAAAAATTCGACGGTCATTGTCTCGCACGAGTTTATGGGAATGCCGACCGCCTTGGCCGCCACCATCGAGCCGGATTGCGATTTCAAAACCATCTTCTATGCCCACGAAGTCGCCACAATGCGCCGCATCGTCGAAGGCCATCCCGGCCACGATACGATGTTTTACAATGCGATGAAACAGGCCTACAAAAATAAACTCTACGTCAACGATGTATTCGGCGAGCAGGATTCCTTCTTCAAACACGCCCTCGTGGACGCTTCCAAGCATTGCGACGCGATATGCGCGGTCGGCAATCAGGTGGTCGACGAGCTGCGGTTCCTCGCACCGGAATTCGAAACCGCCGATGTTGACATAGTTTATAACGGCATACCGGCTTATCCAATCACTCTTGCCGATAAGCTCCAGTCCAAAGCAAAACTGCAGCAGTATTGCGACAAGCTGTTGGGCTTTAGCCCGGACTTCATCTTCACGCACGTTACGCGCCTCGTCCAGAGCAAAGGCCTCTGGCGCGACTTGCGCGTCCTCGAGCATATGGAAAAGGAATTCAGAACGCAGGGCATAACCGGCGTTCTCTTCATCCTCTCCACCGAAGTCTCGCAGCGACGTAGCCGTGATATTAATAAGATGGAATCGGCCTATAACTGGCCGGTGGCACACCGAGAAGGTATGCCCGACCTTTCCGGGGGGGAGGCCGCTTTCTACGCTACTGTGCAGGAGTTCAACGCCAGGAGCAGAAATATAAAAATAATCTTCATTAACCAGTTCGGATTCAGCCAAACCACCTGCGGCCAAAGAATGCCCAAAGAAATGGATTTTATGGATGTCCGCAAGGGTAGCGACGTCGAGTTCGGCCAGAGCATTTATGAGCCGTTCGGCATCGCCCAGCTTGAGCCGTTGTCTTTCGGCGGAATCTGCGTCGTCACCAATGTCTGCGGATGTGCCGGCTTTGTCTCCGATGTTGCAGGTGCCGAAGGCGCAAAGAACGTCGTCATCGCCGACTACACCCGCCTGAATAGTCACGGCTCCGACAAAATTGAGGACCTGCTGAAAATCGACGATTCTGTGCGCAAGCAAATCGAGCACTGCATCAGCGAGAAGGTCGCTATGCAGGTATGCTCTCGCCTGCCTAAAAGCGAAGTCGAAACCGAGGATATGATTAAGACCGGCTTCGCGCTGGCCAAAAATATGAGCTGGAACGAAGTGGTGAAGAACTATCTCCTGCCCACCCTGCAAAAGGTGCTGGTCAAATCCCACACGGTAACTTACGCAAAAGCGTCCTAACTTTTAGCCCCCTGCACCGCAGGGGGTTCTGTTGACGGGGTTGGTCATTGCGAGCGCAGCGCGGCAATCTCTAAATATTTAGCCCCTCGGAGCGCAGCGGAGATCCTCGATTGCTGCTCACTTGCTTCTCTGTCGGGGACCCAGTTCTTCGTTTCTAACCATCCACAAAACACCCTTGACCTTCGCTTTACATTCGTTATAATGAATCCCTGATAGGTGCGTTTTATTATGGGTGGTATTATGGGTGGATATGAAGGGGAGTGAAGATGCCATATAAAGTTTCTTACGACAAAAAAGATAAGATTGTCCTCGTCCGGGTCTTCGGCGAGGCAACTCACGAAGACCATCATTCCGCGCAGAATGATTGTTTTTGGCTGTGTAAGGAAAACAAATGTACAAGGGTCCTGATCGATTTTCATGACCTCGACACCAAAAGAAGCTCGGCCGGCGATTGCTTTGATTCCGGCGAATATGCCGCTCAGGCAGATATAGCTCCATCGACACGCTTTGCCTACGTCTTGCCTACGGACCCTAAATCCATCGAAGATGTCAAATTCGCTGCAACCGTAGCCGAGAACCGCGGCCGCATCTCCTCCCTATTTGACACCGTCAAACAGGCAAAGCATTGGCTCCTTGAAAGTTCAGTCCGCACCTAATATTTAGCCCCCCACCCGGCGCGGTGGGGGTTATCTTTATCTTGGGGGTTATTTATTGCGCGGG
>CAIYOL010000291.1 GCA_903927855.1 uncultured Planctomycetota bacterium | reverse complement strand
CGGCACCAGTCGCCCAGCCGACACGGATGCCTTTTCGCTTTCCGCCAGAAGTGTATCAACCTGGACCGCGTCGGTTTTTTTATGAACAAGGTTTTTGATAAACTGGCGCAACTTCTGGTTTTGTGCTTCAGCGGATTCATACTCCTGACGAATATCAGGCGGCAAAGACTCCATATGAGCAATGTGCAGCAGCAGGCCCGGTTCAAACTCAAGAGTCTTTTCAAGCTTTGTCAGCAGCTCGTCACTTGGCGGATTATTTACCTTTCCGGTTTCGATGGTCGATAGGTACGGCTTGGAAAAACCAACGCCCGCGCTGACCTCATCCAGCGTCAGATGCATCTGCTCCCGCTTTGTTCTTATTATTTGGCCTAATGACATAGTGCAGATTATATCGGCAATTTTACTAAATGCAAGAAGAAATTAGATAAATATTTAACAAAACCGGCTTGTTTATGCTGTTAATCAAGCTCGATAAGCTCATAATCGGTACTTCCCAAGCCTATTTGCTCTGCGTGTTCAATCTGGTGATGCGGGTTAAGTTTGGTGTAACCCGTCAATTGCGGAAGTTTCTTCCCGCCTTCGGCTTCAATCAAATCCAGCGCTGCCTTATCGATAGCGACGGGGTCGGTCGATGCAAGTATGCCGATGTCATCGACTATTTTAGGCATGTTTGGTGTGTCGAAACAATCGCAGTCTTTGGTGATTGACATTAAAAAACTGAAAAATGCAGCTTTGTCCTGTTTTCCTTTTAATGCGCCAAGCGCATGTTCAGCTATACTTTTTTGCAGTACTTCACCTTCCTCGTGCCAGTCGTATTCGACGCCGCCGAATTTGCACACCGCCAGGCACTCGGCGCAGCCGATGCACTTATCCTGGTCTATGTGGGCTTTGATTTCGCCGAGAGTAATCGCGTCAGCAGGGCAGTGCTTAGCGCATACCCCACAAAGTGTGCACTTGTCCCCGATAACAAGCGATAGTGCCGCGTGCTGTTTCATCTTGCCTCTTCGGCTCGCACAGCCCATCCCCAGCGTTTTTATTGCCGCCGCGGCGCAGGTGCCGAGATGGCCGGTAAAGTGAGCTACCGCAAGAATCGAGTGACACCACACGATGTCCGATGCGATGTAAACCTCTTTGTTAATCTCACAGTTGACCTCCACCGCTATTTCAGATGTCCCGACTAATCCGCCGGCTACGATAAATGGTATCCCCAGCGTTTCTAAGTTGAAGCCGTGCTTGTCGGCGACCTTATAATGGCCGATAGCATCGTGCCTCGGGCTGGGATACAAAACATTGGTGTCCGTCAGAAACGGTCTCGTTTTCAATTTGAGCAGTTCCTTTATCAACCCTTTCATGCAGGGCGCTTTTATGTGCGTATTATTGCCGTCCTCGCCGACGTGCACTTTGACCGCCGTAAAATCTTTTTCCGCAAAGCATTTTGCAAACTTGCCTGCCTTGAATAGTTTCACTGCTTTGTCAGAAATCACCTTCTCGCCGTCGCTGACGGCCGCCTTAATAAAATATACTTTGGAAGCCATATGCTATTACTCCTGTGTTATTAAATCATGGTTTCTCATTATTTGTGATTGCTGCTGTCCTCATTGGGAACGACACATCGCAAGATGGATAATGTGGTCGATTAGCTTTTCATATTTGATACCGGCTTTTTCCGCAGCCTCGGCTATTTCCTCGCCGTTAGCGATATCAGGGTTGGGATTGACTTCGAGGAAGACGAACTTATTTTCAGGGGTGAGTCTTATATCAATTCTCCCGTAATCGCGTATTTGAAGCAGGCGATAGACTTTTTTGCAGGTTCGCTCGATATTTTTAATAACGGCGTCATCAAGTTTGGCAAAACCGAATTTGATGCCCCATTTCTTGCGGTATTCGGCGTTCCATTTTACACGGTAAGTTGTAAGCCGAGGTCCTTCGGTGCCGTCAGAGTCGAGAAAACATTCACGTATGGGCAAAACAGTTAAGTGTTTGTTCCCGATAACGCCGACATAAAGCTCGCGGCCTGCGATATATTCTTCCGCTATGACGGGCTGGTTCCACCCTTCATGGACAAACTTGACCCGCTCAAAAAACGCCGTTTCGTTATTTACAAGAGATGCGTTGGAGATGCCCTCTGAGCTGTCCTCAAATGCGGGTTTGACTACCAGCGGGTAATGGAGAGATTTGGGAACCCGAATCTTTTGGTCCGGGGCAACGGAAACAAAACCGGGAACACGTATTCTGTGGATAGTTAGCAGCTGTTTGCACAATCTCTTGTCTCTGCATAACATCAGGCCCGCGGGACCTGAACCTGTGAATGGTATGTTCAGCATCTCCAGAACTGCCGCGATATTCATGTCCATACAGCGGTTTCCGTCGAGTGCCTCCGTAAGATTGAAAACAAGGTCAGGTTTATTCTCGTTAAGTGTGGTTACGACAATTGTGATGTCATCTTTACAGCCGAGAACAGATACGTTGTGTCCCAGCTCCCGTAATGTCTGAATGACGCTATACTCTGTTGTGAGCTCTTTCGGCTTTTCTCTGAATTCAGGGTCATTGGCAGGTATGGTCCATTTATCGACCAGCGCGGTGATATTCAGTTTTCTCTTCATTAGCGTCGCTGCTTTCTTCTGATTCTGAAAATATTTCTTGAAATGGCTGTCAGTAGAACAGTTACGGCTATTATATCGTCTGCCGCATCGCTTCTGGCGTATAAATCAAGTGCATCACAGCGAAAAATCATCCTGCTGACTAATTGATGAATATCGTATTTACGATGTTCCGTCCATCTTGCGACATTGTCGATAATCCGGCGGCGGTGCTGCCTGAGAAGTTTGGAAGCTTTGATTGCTCCGGCGGTATGCTCTTTAGTTTTGAACAGCTCCTTTAGACTATCATCGTAGAATCCGTGGAAGCTGCTTCCGAGGTACTCTCGTTTTCTGTCATAGAACGCGGCAAGAGTGGAAGTCATCCGCGAAGCCGACCAAGGCGGAGTCCCTTTGGCGACAACTACAGGTGCTTCGTTGCAGATTTTTTTCACCACATTATCGATGTACTGCAGCTTCTTAATGACGGGCCAGTCGCTGTATTTTTCCTGCCAGCTGCTGTTCGGAGTCAGCCAGATGGCAAAGGTTTCCGCGAAGTCCTCATCAGGATGGGCCTGGGCGTAGTTTTCTTTTAAGTGAAGAACGAAACGTCTCGAATACGGCTGGAAGTGG
>CAIYOL010000290.1 GCA_903927855.1 uncultured Planctomycetota bacterium | reverse complement strand
ATGGAGCTTTATGATGTCGGGGAATTTCGTTTCGAAGTTATGGGCAGACAAAATCAGTCGGCCCTTTGATACCTGCGACAGTGTCCTGTGTATTCTTTCCTGATTTTCTGCGGAGAGGAAATTTTCATATTCGAGGTCGATAAATTCGGCACCGGCTTTCAAAGCTTCGACAAGTATATCGACTCGCAGCCGGACCGGATAATCAATCACACCGCCCTGCTGCTTATCGCGACAGGTTACGATTGTTGGCGTCAGAGGAGATACAGTTTTAACTTCGGCAATTAAATTTTTAACTAAATCAACGGTGATGTTTTCGAGATAATCGGTTCGCAATTCGATCATCTCGGCGCCTGCTGATATGGCGGCTTTGATTTGCTGCTTCGCCTGGTCCTGATTTTTAGCTGCTATAGGAACCGCTATTTTCGTGCTCATAACGCAGACATATAGCGACCGATTCTTATAAAAGCAAGAGCAAATTTGTGCCGCAGATAACCTATATTGCATTTTCGGGGGTAATCTGCTATTCTTTATTGTTTAACTGAATTCTATTATCTTGAGTGAAATGAGAAAGCTTGAAATCAAAATTCCGGCAACCGAACAGGGAAGCTACACGATAAAAATCGGCGCAGATTTTCTCAATTCCCTGTGGGAGCAAATCGAAGGTGATTTCAGCCGGCCGAATAAGTTCATCGTAACCGATGAAAATCTCGTTTCAGCAGGACACTTGCAGAAACTGTTGGGCAAAAGGGATATTCCTGCATTTGTGATAGCCCCTGCGGGCGAAGCATCCAAAACATTTGATACCGTTATTTCGATTGTCGAGGCGATGGAAAAGGCCTGTTTCGGCAGAGACAGTCTCCTTGTCGCTCTCGGCGGCGGAACAGTCGGTGACATCGCAGGGTTCGCCGCGTCGGTTTTCAAAAGAGGGGTTCCCATTGTTCACATACCAACGACCACAGTTGCACAGGCGGACTCATCCATAGGAGGGAAAACCGGTGTCGATTCGAGCATAAGTAAAAACGCGTTTGGCACCTTCTGGCACCCATCAGCTATTTACATCGATGTTGCTACCTTGGCAACGCTGGATGACAGGCAATTCAGGGCCGGACTGGTAGAGTCCGTAAAGCACGCGTTAATTGCCGACAGTCAATACTTCGATTTCATCCAGAGCAATCTTGATGCTATTCTCAGCCGCAAACCTGATGTGCTCGAAAAGATGGCTTTTTACAATTGCAAAATAAAGGGCAGCGTTGTAGAGGCCGACCCTTTGGAAAAAAACCAGCGAAGAATACTCAACTACGGCCATACTATTGGCCACGCCGTTGAGGCTGCCAGCGGTTTCAAGTTACTGCACGGCGAGGCCGTTGCTATCGGTATTATAGCTGCCGGTTTAATAGAGATTGAAATGGGGCTTTCCGACTCGGAAAGGCTCAATAAAATCCGAAGAATCTTTGAAAAACTCAATGTCCCCGTGAAACTGCCCCCGAATTTAGCCGAAAATAATCTAATCGACCTGATAAAACACGATAAAAAAACGGTCGGCAAACAGCCAAGGTTTGTCCTAATCAGTAACATAGGTCGAGTTTACTGCCAAAACGGCCAATGGGCTGTCGAGGTCGCCTCTGACTTAGTGGAAAAGGTATTGAATAAACTTT
>CAIYOL010000289.1 GCA_903927855.1 uncultured Planctomycetota bacterium | reverse complement strand
GGATAATGATGGCACCGGTTTCATTTAGATGCTGCGGGGTGATTCCTTTTACGGCGCCTGCAGTTCCGACAGGCATAAAGACCGGCGGTTGAACCAAGCCATGGGCGGTATTTAACATGCCCAGGCGTGCAGAGGATTTGGAATCCTTTTTAATAATTTCGAACTTAACTATTTTGCCGTTTTCGTGCCGCACTTTGGGTTTAGTAGAGATTTTTTATTTTAGAATTAGGATAATAGTAGTATAGAATCTGGGTTGAGGTTTTTCCGAGCCGAGCCATCGACTGAGCTCCGCACTGGCACATGCCCACACCGTGTCCGTAACCCCTTCCGGCAGCAAATGCCCATTTGTCGCCCATATCGACGATTTGACAAATAGTGCTTTTAAATTTTCGGCCCGTCGGGTCTATTGTGAGCCGCAGGTCCTCAGCCCGAAGCCAATCACTTTTGCCGGTTGAACCGAGCAGCTTTATCGAAGTCATACGCGAGTATTGGTCGTAATTGCTCTGTTCGGTGGGGGTGATGGCTGTAATATCGCCGAGTTGTTTTAGTGATGGGTAACTCTGTATGAGCCGATTTTTGACATCCGTCTTGTCGAACTGCACCATGTTCCAGTAGAACTGCGTGGGTTTTGCAATGTCGATGCAATACGAGCAGGGAACACCGACGAGCGGTTCGAAATAATCACCGAATACGGATTTGCTGCTTTCGGTGTGCCCGCCGCAGATTGCACTGTAATAAGCGGGGAATATATCCTCGGTTCCTGTTGACTGCCTGCAGACAAGTGCCTGGCCTTTTGTATCATTGACGGCGGCCCAGACCTGTGCGGCTTCGCCTCGGATGCCGTTATAGGCCTGATTGGCTTGTGTTCTTTTGACGTCCCAATTGCGATTGCCGCCGAAATGCCTTTTGATGTAGAGACAGTAGGTTCTTGCGGCGATTGCCTGGGCCCTTAGTGCAGCTGGTTCCCAGTAACTGGGCATTTCGACTCCGACTACGCCGGCAAGATATGGCTCGAGCCCAACGAGGTTAATCGCCGCAAATGAATTGGCATCGGAATTCATTATAAGTTTCAACCTGCCGCGATAACTGTCGCCGTTGAGGCTGAAGATTTGGGGCTCGTCGGTGGAAATAGTAACTTCGTTATTCATAAC
Organism: uncultured Planctomycetota bacterium; assembly: GCA_903927855.1. Taxonomy (GTDB): domain Bacteria; phylum Planctomycetota; class Phycisphaerae; order Sedimentisphaerales; family Anaerobacaceae; genus CAIYOL01. The sequence continues at coordinate 460 of CAIYOL010000289.1, read as the reverse complement.
CGGCCGGCCTGCAATGGTAATTTTGCCTGCTGATAGCTGGATATCAAGCGGCATCTCTACAGTGTTAAAACGTGCCTGTATGGCCTGCGTCACAGGGTCTATGATTGTCACTGACGAGGATGCCGAGATGCGGCATTGCCTGATATTATCGAGAAGCAAAACCCGCACCAGATAATCGGCAGTGGTCTCTATCTGGGGGATGGGCGAAGTAACCTGTCTTTCAACACAGCCGCCAAAGGTCATCAGCCAGAGCAATAAAGTCGCCCACTGGAACAGTTTGGTTCTGCCTGTGATGGACATGAACGTAGTAAACAATGTCAATTTCCCTGATAATTTTCCAGGTGTTTTTGGCTGCTTAAAAAATATTTCATCGGTTAATCCAGATTTCTCAGGGATAATCCGATGTTAGCTAATGTTTTTTTGATTTCGTTTAAGCTTGTCACGCCGAAGTTTTTGCATC
>CAIYOL010000288.1 GCA_903927855.1 uncultured Planctomycetota bacterium | reverse complement strand
CAGTATAGTATGAGTAATTACATAGTTTTGGTAAAACAGGTTCCGGACGTAATGCACTCCGAAGTTCGAAAGTCCCTGCATTACATTCTGTCCAGCGGGGGTATATGAGACGGTTCACGACGAGGTAAAGCCGGCCAATCCGTCGAACTGCGTACACTGCAAAACCTGCCAGAGAAAATGTCCGTTCGACAATATCAGATGGACCGTCCCGGAAGGCGGCGGCGGTCCGCGTTATAAGCGATTGTAAAATCGGCCTCGGTTATAACGCCATCAGTCACATTTATCAGTTTATCAGTATCACTTATTAGGCATTCAGGCATTTTAATTGTATGATTTAATAGGGCGAGCAAATGAGCTGCCGGGAGAGGCGTCTTATAAAAATGCCGAACAGTGAATGTATTGCAGGTATGCGTGAAGCGGAAAATCCACATAAAGTGGCTCTTTTATAAAACCGATAACAAGAATATCGATTTGCGTCATAAAAGCGGAATTTTAATCAAATATTTTTACGGACGGTGGGCTCTCCTTTTGTAATACATCGCGAAATGGGGTCCTTATAAACAAAGGGTTGGTTATGTCAGTTCAGCCAAGGGAAGCGAAAGTTTTTGCGGCACTGGTGGTTTCAATGACAGTTGGGGCAGCGGTTTTAATGGCTTTAGGCAATAATCCACCCTCGGCAGGTGCATTTTGTCTTTCGAACTATTACCATCTCGAACCTATCGAAGAAGTGATTGCTTCTCAAACTGTCCAGCCCGCGGACCGCTGGAACCGCATCGAGATTTATTATAGCGGCACCAAAGCCGGCAATATAGAGCAGTTATCCTCGCTCGACGGGCTGACAAATTCTGAAGGCATCAACTGCCACTTTGTTATCTGCAATGGCCTAGGCGCCGCCGACGGCCAAATACAGCCGACTGAAAGATGGCAGAGGCAATTGTCAATTATACCGGACCAGGCCCGGAAGGGCAGCAGTCGGACTATTCGCATCTGCATTATATCTGACGGCAAAACCACTCTTCCAACCGATTTCCAGATGAAAAGGGGAGATGCACTGGTAGATGGGTTGCACAGAAAGTTCAATATTCAACCCGAGTCCATCTACTATCCCGACGATTGGTAGCAGCAGCAAAGTCTACAAAATCCTGCCAAGTCACATCTAACGGTTTCTACTTATTATAAGACTTAACAAATCAGCCGGTCCCATAAAAACGCTTCAGTTGGGAATTTGTTCCGGACATACGTGAAAAGACAAGTCATACATAAAGCATCTACTTGATAAAACCGACACTTTCGATAAGAGCGGCAACTTCGCTAAGACCGACAGCACAGAAAGGAAGCCGAAGCGTAGAAACGAGGTGTTGTTATAAATGAATGGGCAGATGTTGACGCCCGATAAGTGAAATTTTAGAAAGGAGTCGCAAGTGTTAGATACAGTTTTAGACCGGTTCAGCACAGACATGGGTATCGACCTTGGTACGTGTAATACGCTGGTCTGTGTCCGCGATAAAGGCATTGTCCTCAATGAACCTTCCGTAGTTGCAGTTCGCAAAGGAACTAACGTTGTTCTAAACAATGGTGGAGCAGTGGGTCTGGTAGCGCGTGACATGCTGGGCAAAACACCCGGCTCAATCAGCGCAGTAAGACCTATGAAAGGCGGAGTAATCAGCGATTTCGAAATAACCGAGGCTATGCTGGGGTATTTCATCAAAAAAGTGCGCAATGGAGGCGGCATGGTGGGGCCTCGCGTGGTGATTGCCGTACCGAGCGGCATAACGTCGGTCGAACGGCGGGCAGTTGTCGAGAGCGGCGAACGTGCGGGCGCACGCAAGGTTTATTTAGTCAGTGAGCCAATGGCAGCAGGTATCGGAGCAGGACTGCCTATCACCGACCCAACCGCCTCAATGATTGTCGATATCGGCGGCGGAACAACAGAAGTAGCGATAATAAGTCTGGCGGATATTGCGACCTGCGAATCGGTCCGCGTAGGCGGCGACGATATGAACGAGGCGATAATTAATCATCTCAAGAAAACTTACAATTTGCTCATCGGTGAGCCAAGAGCCGAAAAAGTGAAAATACAAATCGGCTCAGCCGCTCCGCTGGAAAAGGAATTGACAATGGAAGTGTCCGGCAGGGACACGATTTCAGGGCTGCCGAGAAGGATTGTCGTAACAAGCGAGGAAATCCGAGAAGCCCTTCGGGAACCCGTCGCAGCAATCATAAATGCAGTTACGAGGACATTAGAAAAGGCCCCGCCGGAGCTTTCCGCCGATTTGATAGACAACGGCGTGCTTATCTGCGGCGGCGGGTCACTGCTGCGGGGAATGGACACCGTACTGGCAAACGCAACCGGCTTAAAGGTCGAACGAGCTAAGGACCCGCTAAGCTGCGTAGCCCGTGGTACCAGCGTATACCTGGAAAATCTGGAATTGTGGAAGGATACGATGGACCGTAACGAGAATGGGTGGGAATGAAAAGTATGGCCGACCGACGGCTAAATATCGTCGCTTCTCTGCAGATACAGGATATGAGCAGTTGATATGGCAAGGCAACAAATTAGAATCGAGGTTCCCAAACGCAATACAATACGTTCAGGGGCCGTTGCGAGAGGAATGTTATTCACCTGGTTTATGTTAGGGGGGCTTATCTTTCTATTTGCACCGCAGAATCTAACCAATAGATTTCAGTTCGCCTTCGCTAACATTTTCCGTTGGCCTTTAAGCATCGGCAGAACCATTACCCTTTCGGCACGTACGCAACCGCAGCTCACAGACGTTGTCAGCCGCACAAAGTACGACCAGCTCCAGAATTACCTTGCAAACCTTACAGAGGAGCTGAACCAGGAACGGCAAAAGGCCGAAGAGCTATCGAGGCTGCGCAACAGACATCCATTGGAAGGCGCTGGCTTGATTTTTGCTGACGTAATTACAGCCTCCACCGAGGGGCTTATTATCAACCGCGGCCAAAATGACGGTCTGCAAAAAGGCCAATTTGT
>CAIYOL010000287.1 GCA_903927855.1 uncultured Planctomycetota bacterium | reverse complement strand
TATTCATAGTTTTTCCTGAAATAGGTTAAAGACTACTTGTTACCGAACGCGAGTTTCCTCCGGGCCGAGGTAGGACAATTTGAGTCCTCCTATGTCGATTATGATTTTATCAATCGCCATACCTGTATCAACGGCCCAGATTTTGAGGGTGTGTTTTCCTGGCTTGTCTATGTAATGGCGTGTGATATTTTTTGAAGCGTTTCTTCTGACGTTTGCTTTCCACTGGGCGCTGTATTCAGGTGCGCTGATGTCTATGCATTGCGGCCGACCATCGTCGATAGAAACGGCGTACTGTGCGCTTCGGAAACTATTAATTGGGAAGACCGGCAGAACAAAAGAATGGACCTCAACAATGCCGCAATTAAAGGTGAAAATATCATATTCGAGGTGTGGAGAATCGTTGCTCGAAGAATACGGCGAATCAGCAGTTACAGGGGACACGATAACCGACTTGCCGGTCAATCCCAGACCATCGATGGTGTCCCATGAAGTACCGGCTGATCCCACCTTCCGACTATAATTTTCTGCAGAGACGGAAATGACTCCGCCATCCTCAACGAAGATGTTTTTTAATTCACTTTTTGCGGGTTTGGCGGGGTTAAAACAATTTACATAAACCGTTTCTTTGCCGCCTGTGCCCTGGATTTCAATCGTACCTTGTAACTGTTCCTGCTTCGGGGCCAGCGCCCAATCAATGTTTACAAAGATGCGCTCTTCGGTATCAATCATTCCTTTGACCTTGCTCAGCTTAATCCATTTCTGGGCCGGAGCGGCTTTCCACTCGAAGGGTGTTTTGCCTTTATTGAAGATTTCGATGAAATAATTCACATCGTAGATAGAATTGAAGCAGGGCAACGTATGGACGTAATTAATTCCCTCGTTCGGCATATCACCTTCTACGAAAATACCCATTTCAGCTTTTTGATGAACATCGATGGTTTCGAGAGGAGGCATCTGATAGTAAACAGCGTTCTTATTCTGCTCCGAAGACAACATATATTTCCATTTTCCGTCCAGCAATTGATTATATTGTTCGGTGATGTCCCGGATTTTGTCATAGAAACCTTTTACCTGGTGCCCGATATCATTGGTGCCGCTTCTTTGCTGTTTGGCATACCATCTATTTTTCTGTGCCAGCAGTATTTTGCGATTCATATAATCGGACGCTACGACGGGATAATAGACCAGCTCGAAATAAGCAGGTTTTAAATTGTCGGGCATTTTTTCGTAGAGTTTGACGGCTTTATCACTGATGTTTTCAAACCGCTGGAGGCGTCTTTCCGCCTCGCGATAATTGACGAAGCTGTATTCGGTGTCCTGCCACAACTCGGACCAATGATAGAATGCGAATTCATCGCCGAAGCTCATAAATTCGGGTTTTCTCTCAAGTGACAAGGCGTAAAATTCGTTCATAATAGCTGTCAGTTCTTCTGCGTTTTCCTGACCAAAAGTCGATGCAAGCCATTGAGAAAGGTGGGATGACACATTGGTATGGTCAACCACATTAATATCCCACGCGAGGTCGAGAAAGAAGCTTGTGTCATATTCGGAGGGCTTGATATCTCCGACGTTGACTATCCAGACTTTTCTTGCGTTAAAATTGTAGGCTTTTGTCATCTCCTCCCAAATCAGAGCCGGTGGTGTGGAGCATAACCACAGGTATTCATGAGGCGGTCCCAAGTAACTAATATGATAATATACTCCTGCGCCGCCCGGCCGTTTGATTTCAAGGGGGTCGCTCAATCGGCGAATGTACCCGAAATTATCATCCACCCACATTAAGGTAACATCCTCCGGGACCTTCAGGCCATTGTTGTAGAGCGTCATAACTTCTTTATAGGGGATAAAGACCTGAGGGATTTCGGTGATTTTTTTATCTATATGAGTGGTCAGGATTTTTCTCTCATCCGCGAAAACCTGCTCGAGCAGGGCGATTCGTTCCTCTAATTTCAAATTGCCCCTCATTTCCCGGTCATGCATCCCGCGCAGACCAACAGTGTACACGTTCTCAAACTTGCCGTTTTCCGAAACACGCTTGTCTAATACCTTGCAGATATTTTCTTTATTGGTGTCATAACGCCATTCCCCCATTGTGTTTGTGTCCCATTCGGTAGCGTTATTAAACAGCAGCGGCTCGCAATGCGCCGAACCCATAACAATAGCGTAATCATCTGCGACTTTCTTGTTATCTGTATAATAATTAAACGGTTTAGTGCATTCGTGCATCGCAGGCCAGCAATGGTTTGCTTTCAGTCTTAAAAGCAGTTCAAAGACTTTCTTATAAGTTTTAGGGCCGATGTCACCCAATTGCGGGTCGAAGGTTTTGGAAGCCCAAGGTTTGATGCCCCAATCTTCATCGTTGATAAAAATACCCCGGTACTTTACTGAAGGCGGTCCATCGGAGCAGAACCCTTTTTTGATAACCAGATTTTTCTTTTTTTGAACAGGCACGTCAGCCCACCAATACCAGGGGGAGACACCGATTTGTTTAGACAATTCAAAGGCGCCGTAGGCAGTTCCTCTTCTGTCGCTGCCAAAAATGACCAAAGCGGAGTCGATATTCGGGAAAGGTTTTTCGACAACCTGCAAGGCGTACGTTTCCCACTGTCCTGTGATACCAGCGTGGTTGATTTTGCCTTGTTTGATTAGCTGGTCTATAAGTTTGCTGTGTCCGATGGTCCCAACGATTACGGCGCTATCTTTGATTTGTTTTAAATCAGTGCAGACGGGCGGCATCAGGCCGGTAACGTTTTTAATATCTTCAGCAAGGAGGTTTACCGCGATTTCAACGACTTTATAGTCGTTTGAATCATAGTAAATAGCGGCGGCGGTGTTGTTGAAAATGAGTTTAAAGTCTCCTCCTTCATAATTCTGTTTAACAATGTCGTTGACCTTCGCATTCAGGGAACTGCAACTTATCAACAAGAAAAAGGTCATTCTAATCGTCGTTTTCATTTTATACACTCTAATAAATCGTGTTTTCCAAAAAATAGATAATCGAGCAGTCAGTTTTATCAGCTTAGGACAATAATTTTATCAGCAAAATAAGGCCTCCAGAAGCAATATGCAACCATTTTTTGCCAACGAAGACTCGTATATAGACAAGCGGTAAGCAGGTCCTATAAGTCGAGCACTTAATTCTGCAGATTTGTTTTGCGGCATAAATCGGCCAGTTAAGAGAAGTTGTGTGCAGAATATACCGAGGTTTCGGGTTAGAACTATTTCCCATAGAAGGGGTCTATCGAATGGATATAGGGGATTGGCTGGTTTCACCAAATTGTGCGTTAGATGAGCAGATAGCGAAAGAGATTTTTGACATTCTGCCTGAGCGCGGGCCTATTGTGATAATTATGGACAGGGAAGGCCACAGATGGGTCAGCGACCCTGAGAAATTTTCCAAGCTGAGCGTCCGCGATTCTTTTTGGAGTAAACTTTGCGCCAAAATCGACGATGGTACTGAGCCGGTTATAACACAGGCGGACGACTGCGGCATTGTGGCGGCAGAATTGGCCACCGAACAAACCGAATGCGGATACGTTGTTATTATCCTACCTCAATACAGTCCTGAATCGACCTTGATAAATATTGACCTGGTTGAAACATTACTCAATCAAGCCGGTTTGATAGCCAAGCTGATTGAGAGAAATAATCTCCTTTGTGAGCTTCAGAGAAAACAGCTAAGTTCATACACACAAAAAGAAACATCCTCAAATTGACGTAATCCGCCGGGGGCGGATAAAATTGTGCACTCCGTGAATTCGGCATTCTGAAATTCGGCAAAAGTCCACCGAAGGCGGGATAAATTTAATTGCGTTTAAGTGTGTAACTGCTATAATTCGACGACAAGTTACGCGAGACAGACAGGTTTACTCCGCCGGAGGCGGATAAAGTTGAGAAAAAATGAGATTTCAGGTTTTTAAAAACGGCAAGGTGGTTGATAAATTCACGTTGTGCGGAGCTTATCTTTTCGGGACCGACGGCATTACCATTCGCCGAGCGCAGATTACATTCAAAGACGGTGTTATCGAGTGTGAAAAGCCAAATCTGGAGACGGCAGGACTGGCCCTGCTGTGGCCCATTGACGGCTTTGGCAAGGTGCTTTTACCGACAACGTGTCTGCCAGAAAGAGAGCAGCCATATAATTTAAATGTCGAGATAGCACGTGCAAAGTTAATGCAAATCATTAACAAGCGAGAGGATTGGTCATTTTTCAATCAATTAGAGGGTTTAGCAGATTTTTCCAAAGAAGCACAGGATTTATTTATCCAGGCGGTTCAAAACATTTCAGACGCCCCCCTGGCATCTAAATTAGCAGACAAGTCACTTGAAAAAGCCATAGTTTTCTCCGAGAAGCTGGCGGGGGAACAAGCCGACTCACTTTTCGATGCAAGAAGCAAGAACCATGGCTTCGGCAAGGGGTGCCTTGGCTGTCAAGTAGACACTAAAAGAATTACCACCCCCGAGTATCTTGAGAAGCTGCTCAAATTATTCGGTTTTGTAACGATACCTGTAAATTGGGCCCAGATAGAGTTCCATAAGGGCACTTATGATTTTTCAACAGTTGATGCCTGCGTCGAAGCATTTAGTAAGAAGAAAATCGCAATCGGTGCAGGTCCGCTACTTTGCTTCTCAAAAGAATATTTGCCCAAATGGCTCTTAAAGAGCGAAGCCGGGTTTGAGAAGATTCGCGAAGCTGCGTATCAATTCGTTTCAAATATGGTCACACGATACTCAGGCAATATTCATGCGTGGCGTGTTGTAAGCGGTCTTAACGTATTTAATTACTTCGGGTTCAGCTTCGAGCAGGTTTTGGAAATGACCCGTGCGGTCAATATGGCCGTAAAACAGGGAAGCGACAGAGCCTTGAAGATAATAGAAATCAGCAATTTGTGGGGCGAATATTATGCAACAGCGGCTAATACCATTCCGCCATTAGTGTATGTGGATATGGTAGTTCAGAGTGGTATTAGTTTTGATGCGTTCGGGCTGGCAATGCATTTCGGCAAGGATCAAGCCGGTATGCACATTAGAGATATGATGCAGATATCGGCAGGTTTGGATTACTTTGCGCCCATAGCCAAGCCCTTATATATAACCGAGGTGGAAGTTCCGAGCCAAGATGGCAGCGGTTTATACGATGGCGAAGTTGCCGGGGTATGGCACGAGAAGTGGGACCAATCACGGCAGGGACAATGGATTGAGCAATTTTATAAGATAGCCCTTAGCAAACCATTTGTCGAGAGGGTGACATATTCAAACCTTGCCGATACAGATGACAGCACTATAGCCAACAGCGGTTTGTTAACGGTCGAGCAAGAACCTAAGGAATCATTTCAAACCCTGAATAGGCTTCGCATCGCTATTTTCAGGGGGTAGGTAAAAGGTGAGCTGAAAATTAACCGTGGCAACCGATAGTTTTATCCAACAAGCCGATACGTTGCAGAACAAAATTCAATCATTTGCGTTTTGTTTAGCTTTGAGTGCAGCTGTTTTCATATCTGTTTGTTTTGTGGTTTCGAGTGCCGGCGGAATCGAGCCGCCGAACAAAATCAGGTTAGAGAGTCGAATAAATCCGAATTATGCGCCGCGGGCAAGTTTAGCGAGATTACCCGGCATAGGTAACAGACGAGCCGAGGCGATAGAGAATTTCAGCAAAGAAAACAACAACAGGGCATTTGAGAGTTGCGACGATTTGCAGAAAGTCAAAGGCATAGGCCCCAAAACAGCGGCGGATATATGCGAATGGCTGAAGTTTGAATAAGAACAACGTAACTGCCGTCCCTACAGCAAAGGAGAGAAAAAAATGGACGAGAGGAAAGCTGAAAATCGCAACGAGGTTCAAGGAAAGATTGTCGAGGATACAGAAAGTCCCGCTAATCGCAGCTTTTGGGTTGCTTGTATTATTTTTTCTCTTGCGCTTGCCATTCGATTTGTGTACCTTTATGAAAGTTCGGCCAATCCATCTTTCCAAGCGCCAATTGTGGATTCCAAAGTTTATGATGAAACAGCCCGGGCGTTTGTTAAGGGACAAGGCATGGGGAGTAATTTTTTTTGGCAGCCGTTTTTTTATCAATTTTTCTTGTCTGTAGTATATTTTTTCAGAGACTGCTCAATCGTTTACGCAAAGGTTATTCAGGTGATGTTGGGGGCTTTAACCTGTGCACTGACCTACAGATTGGGAGAAAAGATTTTTGGCAGACAGATTGGTATCATAGCAGGGCTTATTACCGCGTTTTACGGACCGATGTTCTTTTATGAATCGGAGCTTTTGGCAACAGGCTGGGCGGCGTTTTGGGCGGTGGTGATTGTATTGCTTTTCCTGGAAGTGAAGGAGAAAGACAAAAGTTGGCACTGGTTTTTTCTGGGTCTATGCGGCGCTTTGGGCATCATTACCCGTCCGGAGTTCTTTCTATTTTTCCTTGTCGGGTGTATTTGGTTATGGCTTCGGGTCCCGCGAGAGTTATCACTTGTGCCCAGGTTTGGCGCCGTTTTCGCAGGTATAGCGTTAGTTATAGTGCCAGTCGGTATTGCGGCGACATGTGCTACAGGGAGATTTTCGATAATGTCTTCTTCCGGCGGGCTTAACTTATACATCGGGAACAATCCAAATTATTGCGAAACGCTGACCATACGACCAGGCGAAGAGTGGAACAGGATGCTTATTAAACTTCCGTCACAGCACGGGATGGATAAGAGTGTATGGGATGAGGACAAGTTTTTTAAGCAGCAAGTGATAGAATATGTTAAAAGTCAACCCTTTGACTTTGCCAAGGGGCTGGGGCGTAAGACGCTGGAGCTTGTCTGCTCAAGAGAAATCCCGAGAAACTTAAATATATATATGTTCGGCAGGTGGTCACGGTTACTGCGCCTGCTGACGTGGAAAACCGATGGGTTTGGGTTTCCGTTCGGGCTTATTTTCCCGGCGGCGGTCCTGGGTGTAATTTTCAACTGGAGACGGATTCCGGCACCAGTGATACTTTTTGTAATATTGTATTCTTTGTCCATAATTCTGGTTTTTGTCGCGGGCCGTTACAGGGTGCCGATGGTCCCGATTCTTGCTATTCTTGCAGCAGCAGGATTGGTCAGTGTAGTCAATATAGTCCGGCTGAAGCGGCGGCGAGAGGTTATAATAATAGCCGCTGTGGTTGTGGGAACGGTTTTACTATCGACGTTGCCGGGCCCCTTCTGTGAAGAACAGGTTGATTTCGAGCCCGAATTTTTCCAGTTTGTTGGTCATGGGCTGATTAAGCGAGGTCTTAATGATAAGGCAATGGAATGTTTATCCGAGGCCCTGCGGCTGAAACCGGATTATAATGAAACTTATTTTTATATGGGCGAAGCGCTTAGAGGGCAGGGCAAGGTGGATGAGGCAATCGAGTGTTACAGGAAGGCACTTCAGCTGAAGCAGGATGAGTCTATTGAATATATTACACATAATAATCTGGGTGCAACTTTTGCAGAGCAGGGCAAGATGGATGAGGCAATCGAACAATATAAAGAAACAATTCGGCTGAAGCCGGATTATCCCATTGTCCATAATAATTTGGGAACGGCATTATTAAAGCAGGGTAAGGTGGACGAGGCAATCGAACAATATAAAGAAGCGCTGCGGCTAAAACCAGATTTTGCTGAAGCGCGTAAAAACCTGGCCTCTGTGCTGGCGCAGCAGGGTAAATCAAAAGATACGGTTCAACCATAATTTATTAGAGTGACCGGCTATAAGTTGTCTGGGAGATGCCGGTTTGATAGCAGAGAGTAGAAAGAATGAGTGAGTGGGAAATAGATAAGCCGCTGGGACAGTGCTGTGGCAGCGGCAAGAAAATCGGATACGGCGAAGAATATTTTGCAGCTCTGATGGAAACCGGGGAAGGATTGGTGCGGCGGGATTTTTGCGCCGATTACTGGCTGGCCGAAAAACCAAATGTGTTCTGTTATTGGAAAACCAGACTGCCGAGGCCCGATGAGAAGAAACACAAATTTGTCGATGATGAGATGCTGATGGCCTTTTTTGAGAGGCTGGAGAAAGAGACCGAGCAGGAAAGAATAAATTTTCGCTTTGTGCTGGCATTGATACTGATGCGAAAAAGACGCTTGAAATACGATTCTTCCAAAACCGAAGGTGATAAGGAAATTTGGCGTTTGAGAATAACTGGTGAGAAGGAATTTGTCGAGGTAACCAACCCCAAACTTGATGACGAACAAATTAAGCAGCTGACCAGCCAAGTAGGCGAGATTTTGCAAACGGATTTGTAGAAAATGGATTACCAAAAGTGCGACATCCGATTGTTCGCTGGATTTACTACGGCGATATTAATTCTTGGCGGATGCGCTACCCAGATGGAAAAGAAGGTGCGGATATGCCCGGGGAAGGAATCCGTGGCTGAGTCGTTGTCTTCGCTGAAAGTGCAATCGGAAAATGCGGTGCCGCTGAGAGCCAACGGCCAGTGTTTTTTGCAGTATTATGCTGAAGACGGAAAACCTAAAAAGGAAAATTTTCCAGTAAAGCTGTGGGTGAACCCGCCGGTCGAAATTTATGTGCAGGGTGACATTGCTTTTGACCCGAAGGGGGTTATTCTCGGCTCGAATGAAGATGAATTTTGGCTGGCGGCGAGACTAAAAGAGGTTAGCGGTTATTGGTGGGGACGATGGTCAGAGGAAGGCCGTCCTGAAAAGCTGATGATTAGTCCGAGACTGGTGCTTGAAGCTCTGGGGGCTGCGGCGGTCGGGGACGAAGAGGGCTGGTCATTGTCGAAAGAGGGGGCATTTGACGTGCTTACGAAACGGGAAAGCGGCATTGAGGTCAAGAAAATATATATCAACACTTGTGACTATTTGGTCAGGAGAATCGAATATTTCGGCGGAGACGACGGAAGAGCTATTATTGTTATGGAACTGGACAAATACGAAAAAATATCCGAGAACTTTTTTGTTCCCGGTGCCGTAAGGATTGTCAACCGCGCCGGCGGTAACAAAGGAGATTCGGTACAAATTACTCTCGGCTCCATTAAGCCGATGGAATTAACCGATAAGCAGCGAGGGCGGCTTTTTGTTCGTCCGGAGGCGCAAGGTTTAAAGCATATTTATAAAATTGTTGATGGAAATGTTGTCGAGCAACCCAAATAGGGGTAAAGTTTGTTTATGGCTAAAATAAGTTTGAGAGAAAGAATAAGCAAGGGCGTATTTTTGTTGGACGGGGCGATGGGGACACAGTTGATTGCCAGCGGCATTGAACTGGGCCAATGCTGCGATTACCTGAACATCGAGCAGGGCGACACTATTTTTGAGATTCACCGGTCTTATTTTCGAGCGGGCAGCGATGCGGTTTTGACCAATACGTTCGGGGCCAATAAATTTGCTTTAGCCAGGCACTGTCTCGGCGATAAAGTCGAAGAGATAAATGCGGTAGCGGCGAAAATAGCCCGGCGGGCGGCAGGGACAGGGAAATACGTTTTAGGAGATATTGGGCCGAGCGGAGATTTTCTGGAGCCATTAGGAAACCTGAAACCGGAAGGATTAAAAGAAGCTTTTATTGAGCAGGCGAAGGCGCTTTCGGCAGGGGGTGTAGATGGTTTTATAATCGAAACGCAGACTAGCCTTGATGAAGCGACAATTACAGTCGAAGCGATAAAATCGATAAGCGGTGAGCTGCCTGTGTTTGTATCATTTGCTTTTGACCGGGTTGCCGGTGATTTTAAAACGATGATGGGAGTTGACGTCAAATCGGCGGTTACGAAAATGGTTTCATTGGGTGTTGGTGCTATCGGGTTTAACTGCGGAACGGTGTCACTGGATGAATATTTAGAATTAGCGAAAAAGTTTGTCTCTACAGTGAAGACATTAGGCAAAAAAGTATTAGTTTTTGCTGAGCCGAATGCAGGTAAGCCGGAACTGGTTGACGGCAGGGCAGTTTATAAGGTTACGCCGGAAGATTTTGCGGCGGCAGCGGAGAAGATACATTCAGCCGGCGTGAATATCATCGGCGGCTGCTGCGGAACGGGGCCGGAGCATATAAAAGCATTAGCCGAGATGCTGAAAAAGTAGATGTCGAGTAAATCTTTTTGTTAAGCGTGGTCCAAGAATTTTTTGATATGGTCGATGGTTTTTTTTGTAGCACCTTGGTTATTTCGGATTACATTTTGGCCGGTGCGGGCGATTTTTTCGGTGAAGTCCGGTTCACTTAGACATTTTTGCATTGTTTCGAGCAATTCCTGTTTGTCTTTAACCATAATTCCGCCCTGCGCAGCTAAAAGGTCGTCGGCAGTCTGCTGGAAATTATAAACCGACGGGCCGAAGATGGTGCATTTGCCGAGGGCGGCAGCTTCAATAATATCCGAGCCGCCCATTGGGACGAGAGAACGGCCTGCAAAAATTATCATGGCGAGCGAGTAAAATTTGCGCAGGTCGCCCATTGTATCGCCGAGGATAACCCAGTCGCTGGTCGCTGGTCGCTGGTTGCCAGGTGTTGCTGTTTTTAGTTCACTGTATCGGATAAGGTTAAAACCGGATTGTTCTATGAGCCGTGCGACTTCGTCGAAGCGTTCGGGTTTGCGGGGGACAATCGTCAGACGCAGGTTACTGAATTGCTCCTGCTGGGTTAATTGCTTATAGATATCGAGAATAATTTGTTCTTCGCCTGGGCCGGTTGCGCCTGCGACCCACAATCTTTCATTGCCGATATTTAATTGGGCCGCAAGAGCATCGGCACCATTGACCTTATCAGTGATTTGGGCGGTGTCATATTTGAGTGAGCCGGTGACAATTACTTTTGGTCTTTGGCAGCCGATTTCTATGAAGTGCCGGGCGTATTCGTCCGTCTGGGCAAGAACGAGACTCAATCTTCGGAATATTTCCTTGGCGAGAGGTTTAATCTTTTTGTATTTAGAGAAACTTCTATCGGTTATTCGGCCATTGACCACGATGACAGGAGTTTTTAATTGGTCGGCGATTAGGACAAAGTTGGGCCAAACTTCCAGCTCCATCAGGATGCAAAGGGCAGGCTTGATTCCGAGGAAGGCACGTCGCATTGTAAGGGAAAGGTCGAGCGGGAAGTAAAAGACTTTATGACCAGCACCGAAGACAGCGGTTGCACGGGCGAAGCCGGTGTCGGTAGTAGTGCTTATTACGATTTCAAAATTGCTGAATTTGTTTTCAAGCTCTTCGACGAGGGTCTTAGCTGCATTAACTTCGCCGAGGCTTACAGCGTGGAGCCAGATACATTTTTTCAGTGCGGGGTCTTTGCGGGTAATTCCGCCAAAGCGATTAGACCAGCCTGCCCGATATCGCCCGTATCTGGCCATCCGGTACAGAACGGTCGGGGTCACTGCCAAAGCTGCCAACAGATATACAAAATCGATGATGAATTTCATTTTACACTTTCTAAAAAAGTAGATGGGCGATTACGGAGTAATAAATGATATTTGAAGGGCTTTGATTTGTCAAATAAATGGTTCGCAACCGGCGGTGAACGTTTAACATAACCGCCAAAGGCCGATAAACCCGCCTTCGCCAAAAGGCTTCGTCGCGGCAAGATTGGCTTTGTTTGGGTTCGTTTTGACCAAGTGTCCAATTCT
>CAIYOL010000286.1 GCA_903927855.1 uncultured Planctomycetota bacterium | reverse complement strand
GAGACATGGCCGAAAGCAAAAATCGTACTGGGCGGCAACTACGTTACACTCTGTTACAATCACGCACAAAAATTAGGGGCAGATTTTTTGGCGCGGGACGCCGACTTACAGCTGCTATGGGAATATTTAAACATCACGCCGGACTTGAAACAACCTGCGTTGTGGGATGCTTATGAAAAACTAAATGTCGGCGTTTTGAAATTATCCGATGGCTGCTCTTTTAATTGCACTTATTGCTCCGTGCCGAAGGTTTACGGCAAATTCAAGGCCCGGCCGATAGAACACTCTCTGGCTGAGTTGCAGCTTTTGGCTGAGCACAGCGTTGAGAATATCGCCTTTTATGACGACGCCTTGTTGTTCGATGCTGAAAAAGTCCTGATACCTTTTTTAGAGGAAGTGTTGAAGCGTAAAATAAAAGTGAATTTCCATACGCCCAACGCCATTAATGCACGCTTTATCACAAACGAACTGGCCAAACTGATGGTGCGGGCCGGATTCAAAACCTTTTATCTGGGTTTTGAGAGTGCTTCTTCGCAATGGCAGAAGCGCACCGGCTCGAAAGTTTTTAGCGATGAACTTGCGCAGGCGGTCAAGCACCTTACCGCTGCGGGAGCGGAGCCGACAAACATCACCGCATATCAGATTCTTGGCCACCCGCACGGTGACATCCAGGAATTGGAAAAATCGATGCACTTCGCGAATAGTCTCGGCATTCGCGGAATGTTGGCGGACTTCTCGCCGATACCAGGAACGCCCGACGGCGAATACTGCCGCAAATGGGTGGATATGGATGAGCCGTTGTTTCACAACAAGACCGCGTTTCCTAATATCCTTTTGGGATTCGATGAAACAAATCGCCTGAAAGACCTGCAGCGACAATTGAATCGAAGCGTTGGTTAAGGATGGGTTGATTATCATCAGGCCGGCTATATAATGTAAGTAACTTCAAGGAGCAAATAATGAAAAAGAAAAGGTCGATTGCGATTCTAACGGGCGGAGGCGATTGCCCCGGGACAAACGCTGTAATCAGAGCGGTTGCGAAAAAGGCCATTATCGAGCTCGGGATAGAGGTCATCGGCATAGAAGACGGCTTCGAAGGTCTTATTCACCGCAGATGGCGGAAACTTCATTATGAGGACGTCTCGGGAATTTTGACAATCGGCGGCACGATACTTGGGACATCCAATAAATCCGACCCCTACAAATGCGCCGTTGAAAAAGGAAAAACGCTGCGATTTCGCAACGTCTCTAAAACAGTAATTGCAAACCTGAAAAAGCTCGGCGTTAAATGTCTCGTTTGCATCGGGGGAGACGGCACATTATTTATAGCAAACAGATTTCATAAGGACGGCGTTCCAGTTGTGGCTGTGCCGAAAACTATAGACAATGACCTGCGGGGAACTGATATTACGTTTGGTTTCGATACCGCGGTTTCAATTGCGACAGAGGCCGTCGACAGAGTGCATACAACGGCCCAGTCGCACCATCGCGTGATGATTGTCGAGGTAATGGGACGAACTGCCGGCTGGATTGCATTATATTCAGGTGTCGCAGGCGGAGGCGATATAATCCTCATCCCCGAAATTCCTTACAACATTGAATCTGTGGTCGGCAAAGTCAAAGACAGGAATAGAATGGGCAAAAGATTCAGCATCGTGGTTGTTTCCGAAGGGGCAAAACCAAAAGGCGGTGAGGTCGTAATACAAAAAATTGTAAAGAATAGCCCTGAGCAAGTTCGTCTCGGCGGGATAAGTTTTGTGCTGGGACATCAGATAGAACAGATAACTGGTATAGAGACGCGTCAGGTTGTGCTGGGGCATTTGCAGCGAGGCGGCTCTCCTACGCCGACCGACAGGGTTCTTGCAACCCGGCTGGGGACGAAAGCGGTTGAGTTGATTGAGGCCAGACAATTTGGATATATGGCAGCGGTAAAAGGAAACGATATTGTTGCTGTTAAACTCGAAGAGACTGCCAAAGGTCCTCGAAATGTCCCGCTTGAACACCCGTTGATAGTCGCTGCACGGTCGGTTGGCACGTGCTTCGGTGATTAGACCGAGTTTATAAACCGAAACTCTTTATTGATTATCTTAATCAATTCCATCGCCCACAACGGCAGAGATGAAAGGGCTACCACCATAACCCAGTCAATAAAACGCAGCGACTCAGTCTTGAAAACCGTCTGGAAGAACGGCACATACACCACTGCCATTTGAAGCAGAAAAGATACTACGGCCGCCAGAATCAGCTTTTTGTTGGTAAGTACACCGATTTTGAACAACGACTCGGTCTGACTGCGGCAGTTCAGGGCGTGAAACAACTGGCTGCAGGCAAGAACGACAAAGGCGGCAGTTCGTGCGCGCGACAGGCCTTCACCTTCGACAAAGAGCACAAAGGCAAAGGCAGCCAGACTGCACATCGCAATAAAGCCGCCCTGTGCGAGCATGAGCATCGCAGTCTGTTTGGTAACAACAGATTGACTGCTGGGTCTGGGCGAACGTTTCATAACGTTCGGGTCGATAGGGTCGACACCAAGGGCCAGCGCAGGCAGACCATCGGTTATCAGATTGACCCAGAGGATTTGGATAGGCAGCAGTGGTACGGGCCAGCCGATAAGCGAAGAAACGAACATTACCAGCACTTCACCTGTGTTGCAGCTAAGCAGATAGTGGATGAATTTTTTGATATTGTCGTAAATGCCTCTGCCCTCTTCCACAGCGGCTACGATTGAAGCGAAGTTGTCGTCGGTGATTATCATATCGGAGACTTCCTTGGTGACATCGGTGCCGGTGATGCCCATTGCCACACCGATGT